>CAJXTO010000053.1 GCA_913061245.1 uncultured Oceanospirillales bacterium | reverse complement strand
ACCCTCGATAGGGCTACAAACCCTATACTCCCTTAGCAGGGGAGCGCCTTCAGCCACTCGGCCACGTCTCCAGAGGGGCGCGATTCTAACACGTCTCGCGCAGTTGTTAAGTGTTATGGCGGCTAAGTACTCCACCATTGCCACACAGCATACAAAATCGGAATCAGTGTCGCGGTTGCAAGTCCGTTCAACCCAATTGCCAGAGATGCAAATGCACCGGCATTTTTGTTGATTTGTATCGCACGTGCCGTTCCAATCCCATGCGCCGCTACACCCATCGCAAAGCCCCGCGCATCCCATGACGTAATACGAGCTGCATTCAGTACATATGGACCTAACATGGCGCCGATAATGCCCGTCATGATGACGCAAACAGCGGTCAACGACGGAAGTCCACCAATCCGCTCAGCAATACCCATGGCGATAGGGGTCGTGACACTCTTCGGCGCTAAGGACAAGACTGTTTGTTCGGAAGCTTGCAATATCTCGGCAATGAAGACCGCAGAAATTGCGGCGGTTGCAGACCCTGCGATCAAGCTGATCGCAAGTGCTCCATATCCACTGCGCATCGTTTTGAGTAATCGAGCCACAGGAATCGCTAGCGCTACCGTTGCTGGCCCTAATAAAAAATGCACAAACTGCGCACCTTCAAAATAGGTCCAGTAATCAATTCCCGTTACTGTCAGTCCAATCGTGATCACAATGACAGCGATCAACACCGGATTTAAGATCGGCATCCGACCCGATTTTTGATAAATCCAATCTCCCAACAAGTAAGCCACTAGCGTGATTGTCAGAGCTGTCAGTGGGCTTGCTGAGAGATAAACCCAAACCTCACCAAAATCAGGATTCATTATTCACCCCTCGATGCAATCGCTGGAGAATCCAACCCGTCACTAACACCGTCACGATGGTTGACCCGACGAGAGAGCCAACAATGGCTTGCCACTCATTCCCAAGTACCGTGAGGTGTGCGACAACCCCAACACCTGCAGGGACGAAGAGAAGCGATAAATGAGACAAAATCCCTTCGGCCGTTGACTCGAGGTTTTGCGGGATGGATTGCCGATATAACAAGATGATCAGCAACAATGTCATTCCAATGACTGGCCCGGGGATCGCTAAATCGAAAGCCCGCGCGATGACTTCACCAACTAACTGGCAAAATAATAGTTGCGTTATCGCTATCAGCATTACCCGTTCCCCATTCTATTCCTTGACTGTGATCCAGATACTGACGATAAGCAAGGCTGCAACGCCAATGAATCCGATTGGAACCATCGCAATCGATGTCACTGAGGCAACTCCACCCAATGCAGCAGGAATCACAGCAGCCCCAGCAGAGAATGACAATACCTGAATCGCCATCATTAAATCGCGCTTTCCAGCAGGTACTAATCGAGCACCAGCTGTCAGAATGAATGCTGACATCGGCGCCATCGCAAACCCAAGAAATGCGTAAGCAACGATCTTTAAGTCTGTCGGCATCAAGATCAGCACAAGCACAATGACGCCAATCAAGGTGCTCGCCCATCGAAGCATCTGCACAGTCGATACAGGAATACGAGTTAACGTAAACCGACCCAATGTGAGACCACCCCAAAATAATCCCGTCGCAATACCCGCCTGTTGAATACTTGCGCCGTCAACAGCAACCAAAATGGACGAGATCCAATTACCAATACCCTGCTCCAAACCGACATAGAGAGCACCCGACAACACGGCAAAAACAATAGGCAAGGTCATTCGAAACACATCATGTTGCTTGGTGTCTAAGCTCACACCCAGATGATGAAAATTGTGACGCGTCATAAACACAGCGCCCATCGCCACAAAACTCAATGCTCCACCAAACAGATAGACCGACTCCCAACCCCAACCAGCAGCGATCATTAATCCAGACAGAAAACCAGCAGAAGCGGTACCAATCCCCCAACCACCGTGGATATTCATGAGATGCTGTGGCGAGATCCGTTGAGCGAAAAATGCATTCAGTGCCGCATGCGCGAGTCCATTCGCAATACCCCGAATCGCATAAAGGGCCACAAACATCCAGTATTGCTGACTCAAGACGACGGCAAACAAAACAAGAGCTTGGATACCCAAGCTGAGCGAGAGTAAATTTAGATGAGGCATTGAGCGAACTAATGATGGAAAAATCGCTGAGCCAAAAGCTGAACCAACACCAACCGCACCGAGCACCCAACCAAGCGATTCGAGTGATACAGATAAATCACCATGAATCGAAAGCCAAGCAACCCCTAACACCCCATCAAAAAAGCCCAAGCACAGCATCGCAAGACCAGCAATAAACCGAGGTGAATGAGCAGGCATTCTTAAATTTCCTAAAAAGAAAAGGGATAAAAACAGATTTCGGGTTGCAATTTATCAGAAAATTATTAGTATTCACGCCCTTGACGCGCTCGTAGCTCAGCTGGATAGAGTACCTGGCTACGAACCAGGCGGTCAGAGGTTCGAATCCTCTCGAGCGCGCCAACTTTTTCTCTACCCCTAATCGTTACCCTTTCGGCTTTCTATCGGAAGCATTTCATCATACCCTTCGGTATATGGGAGGGGTTATGCGTGACATCACAAAAATACTAGCGGCACTCGCTTTATTCATCGGGATCACTAATACGCAAGCTGATCAGGTCAAGCCTGAGCTCGATACACTCTTTCAAACGCTCAAAAACTCAACCAACCTCATCCAAATTTCTGAAGTGCAGAATGAAATTTGGTTTCATTGGTATGAACTTCCAGCCGACTCAGTGGCACTCCAAACCGTTTTTGATAATGGGATGAAAGCACTGCATTTCGGCCAACCGCAGATCGCTGTCGGTCATTTTACTCGCGTGATCGAAAGCGCCCCTCACTTTGCCGAGGCTTGGAACCGTCGCGCAACAACATTTTTTATGCTCGGAGATTACGAAGCGTCATTGTCGGATATTCAACAAACGCTGATTCTAGAACCACGTCACTTTGGCGCGCTCGGTGGGCTGTCGATGATTTTCGAAAATACGGAACAATTCGAAAAGGCTATTCAAGCCGAAAAACTCCTACTCGATCTGATGCCAAACAACCAACTGATTCAAGATCGAATCGATCAACTCAAACAAAAAGCGCTCGAATCGAGAATTTAGCTCAATACTTGCCACTTACAAATTCAAGCACGATCAATGGCGATGCCAAACTGACACCAACGATGATCACGAGTAATAGCCAATCTAAATATCGAGACATCCCACACCTCTATCTCAGTGGTAAGCCCAAATCAAAAGAAATCAAGCTCTAGCCAGATTGAAATAGAATCGTCACAATAATCTGCTTAATTGATGCAACGCACAAAAAAATTCTCGTTAATAAGGAAATAGATTGATGCTCCAAGGAAAGAAAGGACTCGTCATTGGTGTCGCAAACGATCACTCGATTGCTTATGCCGCCGCCAAACTCACCAAAGAGCTCGGCGCAGAAGTCGTAGCGACTTGCTTAAATGATAAAGCGAGAAAGTATGTTGAACCCGTTCTAGCACCGCTGAGCATCCCGCTACTCAACTGCAATGTTGAAGTTGAAGGAGAACTCGAAGCGACGATACAAAGCGCTGCAGAAACATTGGGGCATATCGACTTTGTGGTGCATTCAATTGCCTTCGCCCCTCTCGACGATTTGCACGGTGCGCTTCATGCATCATCGGCAGAAGGATTCAAACAAGCGATTGATATTTCTTGTCACTCTTTTATTCGCGCAGCACATCTCGCACAACCATACATGACCAATGGCGGTACATTAATCACCATGACATACCTAGGTGCCCATCTGGCGATACCTAACTATGGGTTGATGGGCCCTGTCAAAGCAGCGCTCGAATCGTCGGTTCGTTATCTCGCCTCTGAACTCGGCGAACACAATATTCGTGTACACGCTGTGTCACCAGGCCCGATTGCAACACGAGCCGCATCCGGAATCGCAAACTTTGATGCACTCATGGATTCCGTTGAAAAGCGCGTGCCTTTAAAACGTCTTGTCTCTCAAGATGAAGTCGCCGGTCTCGTTAGCTTCCTTGCTTCAGACTTAGCAACCGGTATGACAGGGCAAACCCTTTACGTCGACTGCGGCGAACACATGGTGCCTTAAGATGAATCAACCGCAACACGATGTGATAGAAAATGTCCTCTACGACGAGATTGAAGTCGGCCAAAGTGCTCGACTTGTCCGTACACTCACACTCGAAGATATTCGGGCCTTCGCAGCAGTATCAGGGGATGTAAACCCAGCCCATTTGGATACTTCATTTGCAAATGAGTCGATGTTCCACGGGGTTATTGGGCACGGCATGTGGACTGGATCACTTGTCTCCACGGTACTTGGAACAGTTTTTCCAGGGCCAGGGACGATTTACCTCGAGCAAAGTTTTCGCTTCAAACGACCAGTGCGTATTGGCGATACCTTAACAGTCATCGTGACCGTTGCTGAAAAAAACGACGAAAAGCATAGCCTCCTTCTTGATTGCGTCATCAACAACCAAAACGGTGATCAGGTTGTTGTCGGCCAAGCGAAAGTGATGGCGCCGACTGAAAAGATTATCCGCCCGCGCATGGGGACACCTAAACTCAATCTATTTGACCCTGAAACACGTGTTCAAAGCTTTATTGCATCCCTTGAAGTCGCACATCCAATTTCTGTTGGCATTATTCATCCAACAGACCAAGCATCCCTCACGGCAGCCCTCGAAATGGCCGAAACTGGAAAGCTCAACCCAGTATTGATTGGTCCAGAATTGAAGATTCGTGGGCTAGCCGAAGAACTGGGGATTGATCTCCAGGCGATGAAAATCGTGGATGCAGAACATAGTCATCAAGCAGCACTCATCGCGTGTGAAATGGCTGTTGCCGGTGATCTTGAAAGCCTACATAGAGGCAATCTCGATAAAAACGAAATCGTCGATGCAATCAGGCAAACACCTGAATTACATACCAAAAGCGGACTGTCGCACGTGTTTCGTTTTGATGTTCCACTGTATGACAAACCATTGCTCCTCACCGACGCGGTGCTTCACCACAAGCCAACACTGACTGATAAAATGGTGATCGTCCAAAATGCGATCTGTGTTGCTCAACACCTCGGCATTGAAACGCCTAAAGTCGCCCTGCTATCGGCTGTTGAGAAGATTGATTCTGAGTATCAATCAACACTGGATGCAGCAGCACTTTGCAAAATGGCGGACCGTAAACAAATCACTGGTGGCGAACTCGATGGCCCCATTGCTTTTGATCAAGCGGTATCCGATCCATCCGACGGGATTGGGTATTCGGATGTCTTGGTTGCTCCTGATAACGAATCAGCAAATATGCTTGCAAAGCAGCTTGAATATTTTGCAGGCGCATCAAGCTGCGGAATTCTTGTAGGCGCGCGTGTTCCTGTTGGACTCGCGATGCGCTCCGCATCGGTTCAGTCGCAAGTCTTATCAGCTATTTTTGCAGGCCTAATTGCAGAGCGTTTTCGCTCCGAAAAGCCTTAACGTCATGACAGGCGGGTTCTGACAAGGTATCTTCCGGAGACCTTGTTCGGAGCTCGCCGTGTTAACGATTTCCAATCTCGATCTGAGTTACCCTGGATATGATCCTCTAGCAACACTGTCTTGGCAGATTAGTTCAGGTGATCAAGTTGCCCTTCTAGGTCGATCCGGAACCGGAAAATCCACTTTGCTCGCCGCCATCATCGAAGGGGCTCCAGAAGTCACCAAACAGAGCGAGCGAATCGCTTATCTCTCTCAACAGCCAGCTCTACTGCCCTGGGCAACGGTCATTGATAATGTACTACTCGGATTCAAGTTACGAGGCACAAAACATTCATCAGACCTTACTCAGCGCGCGGTTGATCTATTAGATCAAGTCGATCTTGGAGCGCTCGCATATCGCAAAACTTCATTACTCAGTGGAGGACAAAAAGCCCGAGTTGCGCTCGCGCGTGTGTTAATCGAAGACTCTGATCTGGTGTTACTCGACGAACCATTTTCAGGCCTTGATCGCTCGACCCGTATTCAAATGGCAGGGCTATGCCAAAAGCTCCTAGTGGGTAAAACAGTGATTCTGGTCACCCACGATCCACGAGATGCTCAGGACTGGTTAGATACTGCAATGGTCTTAACAAAAGACACGATTAAAGGCCCATATCGGCTCAATGAGTTTGGAAGTGACCGCGCGCTCATTCAAGCGCTTGATGGTGATCTATGAATCGCCTGCTCCAAGCCACATTTCCATTCATTGGTTTGATCAGTCTGTGGTGGCTCATCGTATTCATCTTCGATGTACCTCATTTCATCCTTCCTTCACCAGAACGTGTTGTTTGGGTTTTAGTCGAACGCTTTCCACTCATCATGTCTCACGCAATCACCACTGCACTGGAAATCATCTGCGGTCTCATTCTCGGTGCTTCGCTCGGATTTGGTGTTGCATGTCTCATCGGCGACTCTAAAAAGTTGACACAATTAACGATGCCCGCTTTGGTCATTAGCCAAGCTCTTCCTGTGTTTGCAATTGCACCCATTCTGATGCTGTGGCTTGGTTATGGATTTGCGTCAAAACTCGCAATGACGACACTCATAGTATTTTTCCCAGTGACTGCGAGCACGCTCGCTGGATTTCGAGCCATCCCTAAATCGTGGGAATTAACTTTCCAAACACTACGGCCAAAGCGCGCCCAACTCTTTTGGCTCATTCGTTTACCCCTGGCAATCCCTTATGCGCTCTCTGGAGTCAAAGTCGCAGCTTCTGTCGCACCAATTGGCGCAGTTGTTGGCGAATGGGTTGGATCGTCGAGTGGATTAGGGTATTTGATGCTACACGCCAATGGACGAGGGCAGACTGATTTAATGTTTGCCGCACTTCTCGTGCTCTGTGTGGAGGCGTTAGTTATTTGGAGTTTGGTGAACCGGCTCGCAAACCGGTTCGACCAAAACTCACAAGTTATTAGTTAGATGATGGCAAGCTGCCTTCGATACCTTCAACATAGAAGTCCATGCCAAGAAGAGTACCGTCATCTGCAGTTTCACCTGCCTTCAACCATGCTGATCCATCTTGCTTATTGATTGGACCTGTAAATGGATGCAGACGACCTTCACTGATGGCGAGCTTAGCTGCGTCAGCCATTTCACGCACATCTTGAGGAACCGCTTGACCATACGGAGCCAAGGCAACCATGCCTGTATTGAATCCACCCCAAGTATCAGTTGACGCCCACTGGCCATCGATCAACGCACCAACACGCTCAATGTAGTACGGAGACCAATCATCGATAATTGCTGTCAACTGAGCAGTTGGTCCAAATGCAGCCATATCAGATGCTTGACCGAATGCGTAGATTCCACGTTGTTCTGCAATCTGCATCGCAGCTGGAGAATCCGTGTGTTGCATTAAGATGTCTGCACCTTGGTCAATCAGTGCTTTAGCAGCATCAGCCTCTTTACCTGGATCAAACCAACTCGAAACCCAGATAACCTTAAACTGAATATTTGGATTGACGCTTTTCGCGGCCAAATATGCTGCGTTAATACCGCGGACAACTTCAGGAATTGGGAATGACGCAATGTAGCCAACTGTATTGGTTTTCGTCATTTTACCTGCGATTAAACCGAGTACGTGACGACCTTCATAAAAACGCGACGAGTACGTTGCAACGTTATCAGCACGCTTAAAGCCTGTTGCATGCTCAAACTTCACGTTCGGAAACTGTTCTGCAACTTTGATCGTTGGATTCATAAAACCAAACGACGTGGTAAAGATGATATCTGCACCATCGTTCGCCATCTGACTTAAAACACGTTCCGCATCTGGACCTTCAGAAACACTCTCAACAAAAGTGGTTACGACCTTATCGCCGTATGCTTCTTCGACTGCCAAACGGCCTTGGTTGTGTTCATATGTCCAACCACCGTCAGACACTGGGCCGACATAAATAAATCCGGCCTTGACCTGGCCTTCTTTTTTATCGGTTGCTTGTGACGCTGTTTGCTCTGAATCAGAACAAGCTGCCAACATGACTGCAGCTGACACAGCCAATACTTTTGATAGCAAACCTCTCATGGTTCGTACTCTCCTAGTTAACGTGATACGCGAAAAATTTTTCCAAGCGACCCTGGCGCCGCTAAACCCTTTTCGCCTCGGGCTGAAATCAAAACCAATGCCACAATTGTGACAATGTATGGAAGCATCGACAGCCACTGGGCCGGTATAGAAATACCAAATGCTTGGCTGTGCAATTGTAAAATCGTCACACTGCCAAAAAGATAGGCGCCAGCGATCACACGAAATGGTCGCCAGGATGCAAAGACGACGAGTGCGAGCGCTATCCAACCCCGTCCCGCTGTCATCCCCTCAACAAACAAAGGCGTCTGCACGAGTGTCAAATAGGAACCACCAATCGCAGCTAGAGCTCCGCCGCTTGTGATGGCTAAAAAGCGAATTCCTCTGACTGAAAAGCCAAGCGCGTGAGCAGATGCATGATTTTCACCAACTGCACGAAGGATCAGTCCCGCCCTTGATTTCGTGAGGAACCACCAAATCACAAAAGCCATCAAGATCGATAAATACACTAACGGATCATGCGAGAAGAGTGCGTGACCGATGACTGGTAAATGATGGAGTAAAGGAATCGCCCAGGTGTCGACTTGCGGTGCAGCCTGACCTACATACTGTGAACCAGCCAAGGCTGCGAGCCCAAGCCCAAACAAAGTAAGTGCTAATCCGGTGGCAACCGGGTTTGCGTACAGGCGCAAGACCAGCACTGCAAAAATCGAAGCGAGCGCGGCCCCGGCTAACGCGGCAGCTAAAACGGAGACCAACAGCGGATAACCAGCAAGTGCCGTCGCAAAGCCAGCCAATGCTCCGACGATCATCAAACCCTCGATCCCGAGATTCAGCACACCTGCACGCTCTTGGATCAACGCGCCAAGGCCCGCAAATACGAGTGGTGTCGACGCGACTAAAATGGCATGAATGATTGACGACAGTAATCCGTGATCCATCACACAACCCGCCCAAACCGAATGCGATAGTTCAC
>CAJXTO010000052.1 GCA_913061245.1 uncultured Oceanospirillales bacterium | reverse complement strand
CCTTCTGGATTGGGATCCTGTTCATCAAGCTCCACAGCACTTCCTTATTGTTAATCTGAAGTGGCTTGAGTCTACATGGTCAAGAGGCATTCAAGAAGTGGTCTAGACAAGTCTCCCGGTGAGAGGTCCTAGAGATTGCTTGAATAACCATTTTTTCGGTAGCGAAAAGCTGCACAGATTCTTTGGCTCTTGTGAGTGCTGTGTAAAGAAGCTCCCGACTCGGTCTAAACCGAGATCGCATCGTGACCGGCTCAGGTAAGCAAATTAATACGGATTGATATTCCGATCCCTGAGATCGATGGATGCTAATAGCCCAAGCCGATTCAACCGAACCCAATTGATTTTTTCGCAGTGGTTGATCGATGGTGTCGAATTGAACGCGAGGATTTCCTGAGTCATAGGCATCGATGACTACACCGATATCCCCATTAAACACGCCAATCCCAGGTTGGTTTTCTGTAACCAACAACCGTTCTCCGAAACCGTTGAGGCCAAGACGCTGGGTTTCCACTTGAGCGAGATGATTGATCATCCGCCGACCTCCGGTGCCTTCACTGATCGCTGTGAGACATTGAAAATCGGGCGATGCAGGGGCGACAGCTCTTTGTATTTCGTTGAAGTATTCTCGATATCCTTCGAGCAATGCTTGCTCTAGACGATCCACCTGTTGCTGTGATTCCCAAAATATACCCAAGTCCTGTAAGCCTTCAATAAATCGCCCCGAGTCGCCCAATAAGCAAAGATCTTGCAGTTGTGCCAGAGCCTCCTGGCCTTGAATTCGGTGGCGTTCAGTCAACTGGAACCAATGGCCGGCTAACGCACTTGATTCGGTGATGACTTTGAGAATACTGCCGGCTTCAACACTCGCTAATTGATTGGGGTCCCCCATCAAGATGAGATGTGCGTCTTTACCCAGCGACTTCAGTAATTGATCAAATAAATCGAGTGATACCATCGATGCCTCGTCGACCAGAACAATGTCAGCTGAATTGAGTTCCTTCAGTTGCCGATGGATTGTCGTCGCCACCACAGGCTCGAGTTCTACCATTGGCATTTCTGTCATCGCGGTCTGAAATGACTCCGTCAATCGGGCGGCCGCTTTGCCTGTTGGCGCAATCAGCGATACACGGGGCTGTCTTTGGAAGAGCGTTCGTTTCGCAGCCACGATAGCGGCAGCGGTTGTTGTTTTCCCTGTCCCTGGACCACCAGTAACAATCGATAAGCGCTGACTCGCCGCACCTACAATTGCTTTTTGTTGTGATTGATCGGCATGTGGCATCAGGTGCTTCGGGTCTAGATGGATGTTGAGCGCAGGATGGCCCGATAGCTTCTTAAGCGCATCAGCAACTCGCGATTCTTGTGCGAAGTGACGGCGAACTTGTAAAGCACCATGATTGATGGCGAATAGTGTAGAGAGGTCTGATGTGGCAAGCGTTTGCATCCACAACTCAGTGTCTTCATTGGATAACTGCTGCGCAGTATGCCCTTGTTGAATCGCCTCAAATAGTTGTGTAACAGAACCCGTTAGGGTTTCTGGAAGCCCCTCTGATTCGAGGAGTTTGAGAACGTCGGCCGATGTCATTGGGTGCATAGGCAACACTCCTCTAAAGCCAATACTCCCTGTGCTTCAATCGGTCGTCTCCAGATGCCGCGATTGGGCGCGCCAATACCACGACAAAAGAGATAAATCACATCACCCAAATGCTTATTTGGATCGTAGTTTGTCAGACGACTTTTAAGCCACCGGTGCAGTGCGAGCGAGTAAATAGCGGCTTGAATCGGATAAAACGCCTGTTCCATTGCAAGCTCAATGCGTTCATCTGAGTATGCGTGATCATTGGGCCCAAGATGATTGGTTTTGTAATCCACAATATGGAATCGGCCATCTGCTTCAAATACAAGATCAATGAATCCAATTAAATGACCATTAATAGTTTGGTCGATCGGTGGAGCGAGGGGGTTCCACCATGAAAAAGCCTCGCATGCTTGAAACAATTCCTGCAAATGTAATCCTGTCTTTAAAGGCAGTTCAAACTGAGGTTCTGGTTTTTTCTTGTTCGAACCTAGCGTTTCAAGAGTTGTTTGTGATGCGAGTTCTGTTGAAAGGATCTGTCGGATCCAATCATGCACAACGGGCTCATGACTTGGATCGAGATGGAGTGGCCAATTGCTTTTGATAAATTGCTCGAGCGCAAAAGATTCTCTTTGTTCATCGGCATGCCATTCGAGAATGGCATGGATGAAGTTCCCGGTATCAGTCCCACCAGGAACCATATGCCATTTCTCGTTGAAGTTTGTCTCAACCACTTCATAACTTTCATCAGATGCTTTGGATGCGATGTCATGGCCACCATCATGTTTGATCAATCCTGAGAAGCTTCTGAAAAACCATGAGGGGATGCGTGGCCGTTTCAAATATGGAGGTGAAGCGGTTGGTACTTCGAACGAATCAATCACGTCATCGATCGAGGGAACCTCAATGCCTTGGTGATCAGGTCCGAGGCTTTGAATGTCACGACCGTGAAGCAAACGATGGAGTGCACTTCCAGTGTCTGAAAACCCTAAAAATATCGCGTGTTTTGCACGAGTAAGTCCAACATAGAGCAAGCGGTTGAGGTCTTGCTCTTGATCTTGAAGCGCGGGTTCAAAGGCTCGGTTTGTGAGATCGATGACTGACCCATTGTGATCACAGTAATCAAGGCCCCAGGTGTTTTTGGGCATCGATTTCCCCTTGATCTCGTCAGCCAAGATGACCACCCGATACTCAAGTCCTTTTGATCCGTGGATGGTGTTGATGGTTACAACTCCTGACTCAACAGGTGGTCGTTGGCTCGTCCGATCATCCGCATCTTTTTTTGAGGCTGCTTGTTGCGACCACCAGAGGGCAGCCTCGAGCGGTGACAAACCTTTTGCATCTTCACCAAATATTTCTAAGCAGTGCGTTAAGACGTTCCAATCTTCGAGTCCATTGAGAGTGTGTGGAATACGTTGAGCCGTTAAACAGGTCTCAAACAAACGTGTGATTGCAACAGCTGGTCCATCGGATTTCCAAAGATCTCGAGCATTGAATAGCTCGGTTTGTAATTCAACAAAGCGAGATTGCTCACTTAATTGTCCTGGTATCTTCAGATCAAACCCCATCAGGGTGGTTGAGGCAGCGGATGTAACGCTCGAGAGATCATCAGGGTTGGCGATCGCTTCGAGGATAAACACCATCTCTTTAGCGATACGTCGGCTGAAAATACTGGCTTTGTTTTGGTAATGGAACGCAAGCCCAAATCGTTCGCCAATGTGTTTGATCTTCTGTGCCGTCCCACGGCTCTGAACTAAGATGCAAATATCCTTTTCAGTGATGGGTTGTGAGCCGATTTTGCAGGAACCCTGTTGGCCGCTCGCCACGAGATATTGTGTGAGCTTGACGACGGATTCTGGTGACAATGAGTCAATCCATTGAAATCCAGCTACCTCCCGGTGATTCATCGTTAAAGGTGGAATGTCTTGAGGCCGCCCAGCTTTGAGTGGGTGGTATTGCAAGTCATTGCCGACCGAGTAGTCGCCATCAAAGAGCGCGTTAAGTCCATCAACCACAGTTTGTGAAGAACGATAGACCGTGTCGAGGTACCAAAGGCTTTGTTCAGGAAGACTCTTGCGGATTTGATGATAGAACGCAGTATCTGCTCCGCGGAATCGATAGATGGCCTGTTTTGGGTCACCGACCATGACCATCAAACGATCAGGCTCATCCGGATATAACTGATCGAGCATGGCCCATTGATGACGATCAGTATCTTGGAATTCGTCGACCAGGATAAGGGTGTGTTTGGGACTTTCATTTTTGAGACGGTTTGCGACCGCAGCCGCATCACGAATCACTTGATCATTATCTGTAATCCCGAGGTCATTGAGTCGTTGCCGAAATTGCTGCCTTAACTGATGGAGACAATACGCTCGAAATTTGATTTCGGTATCTGACGGTTTAACAAGTTCGACCCAGTGATCGAAGACGGTGCCAGTGAACTTGTCTTCCCGCTCTAAAAAATACTTGGCACTTTTTTCAGGAATATTCTGACGGGTCGTCGCCTTCTCGATGTTGCCACAATGTGTTTCGAGTGATTGACGAGTCATCCCCTTGAGAGCGAACAGAGAGTCGATGTCTGCTAATAAAGCATCCTTTCGCTCAGTGAATTCAGACACGATTCCGCTGAGATCAGGGCAGACTGTTTGAGACGGCTTGATGTCATCAATCGGTTTCCATGCAAGTTCAGCATGGCTTACGAATGCGGTGAGTCCGCCAGTGAGGGACCTAACGATCTGTATACCCTGGTCTTTGATGAGTTGTCGGTAACAATCAATAGCAACCTCCTGGCGGATGCTTCCGACCTCCGTTTCCACAGGAAAACTTGGGATACCGATGCTTGGTCCAAAGTCATTGACTAAACGAATTGCAAAGCCGTGAATGGTTTGTATTTCAATGGCATCAATTTGTCGAAGTGCGCGGCTTAATCGATCGATGCCGATATCTTTTGAAAATTCGGGATAGCTTGCTGTTAATTCCGATTGGTCGCGTTTAAGCAGTTCAATTTCTTCAATCAGTCGTTCCCTGACACGGGCTCTGAGTTCTCGAGTTGATGCTCGAGTAAATGTCATCAACAGGCAGTGTTCGGGCTGATGACCATCGACTGCTATCGCGCGCATCATGAGTGACATTAGAGCGTAAGTTTTACCCGTTCCCGCACTCGCTTCGATCAGATGTCGCCCCGATCCTGGAAGTAATTCTGGTTTAAAGCGTTCCACGAGATTTCCCAAGGTACTGGAGAAGTGGTTTGACTAGACTCTTTGTGAGAGCCAAGTGGTTTTCTGAGATGTGCGGATCACTTTGAAATATGCGTTGGTATTCAGGTTGATGTGCCAGCGCCTCGTCACTCCAGTGAATCCAAGGGAGTGTTGAGTCATCTTTGTTGAGAGCTCTCGCTGTCTTGAGCGCAAGTGGTGCAATGAGTGGGCAAGGAGCGTGTCGATCGCAGATGGCTTCTAACCAGTCTTTTAAGAGTTGTCTCGCCTCATCGACTGGAATCGGCCCAAAGGGTGTGACGCGATTATTGAAGGTCACCAATCGAAAACTCTCTTCGGTTGGCTTCATAGCGAACAGCACAAGGCCCTCTAGAAGGGCGCGGAGACCGCGTACGCCATCAATCGAAGATTTGATCACAATTCGGGGTGCTTCGATTGTCTTTATCCCATCAACTTGTAGCGTGAATTCACCAAGCGTTAACTCAGATGGCTCGACTAGCTCTGTGCTTATTGAGAAGGCGTCAGCAACGAGTGATGGAGCATAGTTTTGTAATGCTTCGTTCAAATCGATTTCATCTGGAAGTTCAGGGTAATGTGTCAGAAATTCGATGAGTGTGTCTTGGGTTAACGCTTGTTCAACGAAACCTTGCTTCATTTTGAATGCATTCAATGTATCGATACTCAAAGGCTCGATATTCAACTCTGGAAACTCGGGTGAACGCATGCGGCCACCTTTTTCTCTCAGAAACGCGATTGCTGGCTCTGCGGCAACAGAAAGGAAGTCATGAATCGTCCATGTATGCTGGATTTTAGGCACAGCACTATCGGTGTCGGAATCTTGAAGTGGCTTGCTATCAAGTGTGATGCCCGATGGTAATTTGCGCATTGGTTCTACGGTATCAGCGCCTTTGAAACAGTCGATGAATGAGACGATTCCTGGGCCAGGGAGTTCTTCAGTTTGGTGGATGGGGTGCTTTCCAATCCAACTGATCCACAATTGATCTTCTGTATTCAGCACAATGTCAGCAAGTACTTGGCGCTCTTTTTCAGATTCAATTAGATCGCCAGGCCGGGGATTCTTTGCAATCAAATCCCAAGGGTGTTCATTGGTCTCTTGCGGGAACGTGTCATGGTTTGCTCCGAGTATGGCGACCACTTGATTTGGAATACTGCGGATTGTTTGCGGTGCTGTAACAGACAACTGGTCATTCAGTGCGAGCGGTCGCGAGAGTCCGGTTTTTTGGCGTAATTCGATCCACTGCAAAACGGATGTTTTACTCACTTCGGCATCTGCAAATTGAGTAATGAAAGGAGTGAGATTGAGGCTTTGGACTTGACCTAGTGTGAGCCGATTGACTGCACGCTCAACGAGTTGAATGGCCTCTTGAAGGCCCATGACGTCTGGAGCGAACAGAATCTGTTCAATCGCGGATAGGACACCAACCAGGCGATCAAGTCCTTCAGTTTGTTCGATTGACTCGGTTGGGGTGCTATCAGTTACAAAAGCAGAATCGGGATCTGCCATGAGTCCTTTGAGCAACCGTTTCTTTGCAGCTTGTAGTGTATGGCGATGGCCTGACAAGCCGCGTCGAGCACCTGATTCTCTAATCCAGTCTCGAATATGCCTCAATTGTTGATCACTCAGTTTTAGGGTCTCACGTACAGCGATGTCTGAGAGAAACGTGTAGATGGTCCCAGCTTTGAAGCCCGCTCGACAGGTGTCAGCCAAGAGCTTGATTGCGGCAACTTCAATGGACTGAATAATGATGGGGTCTGGCGAGGTTGGGAGCCGCTGCAGCAGATCGGATGCATGGAAAATTCGCTGTACGATGGGTCCATACAGCGCTGGATTTGGTGTGACGATATGCACTTGGTCAAGGTTTCTGTTTGGATCTACATTCAACCAATCGATCAGCCACCGCTTTAACTCGATGACTTCTTGGGTCGGACTTGTCGCGCTGACCAATGCCACCGAGTGATCAATCGTGATGGGTGTGTTTGTATTGTTGAAGATCTGAAGTTTAAGCTGGTCAAGTGCACTCTTTGGTTCGATCTGTACATACCCCTCAACAGGATTGTCATCGCTGAGCATCGAAAAGACTTTTGCTTTTTCCCGGCAAAGATCCGCGAGGATGGGATGTGTCTCAGGCAGTTCGAGCGCTCCTTGTGTGAACCATAGCTCTGGCGATGGAGATTGGATACAAAGAAAGCAAGGGATTTGATGTGTCCATGTTTTCAGGGCATTGAGTGCGAGGATCGATATGCGGTCCGGATTAAAAATGATGATGCGAGCAATAGAGTCTAAGCGTTCTGAATTAGGCTCTTTCAGCGCTTTCATCAGCTTTTGGTGCGGGGCAGCTGTCAGTTGAGCTTCGATTGCTTTCCAGAGATCGATTTGCCAAGAGTCAGACTGCTGGATGGGCAACGTGGTTTTGTCAGGGTGGACTAGCCAGTCAGGCCGTTCAGTCAAATACCGTTGGAATATCTCGAATAAGTGACGGACCTGTTGAAGATACTCGGGTTCAGAAAGTTGCGGATATGTTTCCCGCCAGACTGTGGCGATAGCCCAATACAGACTAGACTCAAATTGTCTGTCTGGTTGTGCGTCAGACATCGTCCATACGAAGTCAGACAGCGTAGTGACCTTGGTATTGGCCAAACTTCCTAAACGATCAGTCAGCTCAATTTGTAACCAACGGCCCGTATCTTGGTTAGGAACGATTAACCAATCAGGCGCGAGCGGCGACTTAAAACTCTCAGCCGAAAGGACACCAGCGACAGTTTCGACGAGGGTATTGAGATCGTTAGAAAAGACACATTGCATGATTTGATTTCCGCACGTTCGCGCTCTTTACGCAACCACCGGTGACAAGTCACACTGTGCGCTTAGTAGGAGAATATATCGTGCAAAACCCATTAGTCGTTGATGACACCCGAATCGCGCAAATGAAACCTTTAATTACACCGGCTATTTTGTTGGAAGAACTGCCGATGTCAGATGCAATGGTTACAGCTGTTGCTAAAGACCGCGCTGAAATTTCTGACATCATGCATGGTCGCGATCAGCGCTTGGTAGTGGTGGTAGGGCCGTGTTCGATCCATGATCCTGACGCCGCTAAAGACTATGCCGCACGTTTAAAACCACTGATCGAAAAATACAGAGACACCTTAAAGATCGTGATGCGCGTGTATTTTGAAAAACCACGCACGATTGTCGGTTGGAAAGGATTGATTAACGATCCAAATTTGGATCAGAGCTTCCAAGTGAATAAGGGTTTGCATAAGGCGAGAAGTCTTTTGTGCTATCTAGTCGAGCAGGGCATCCCTGTTGGTTGTGAGTTCCTGGATACTATCAGTCCACAATTCATCGCTGATTTAGTGAGCTGGGGGGCAATTGGTGCTCGGACTACTGAGAGTCAGGTGCATCGAGAGCTGGCATCAGGTTTGTCGATGCCAGTTGGTTTCAAAAATGGAACGGACGGTACGATTACGATCGCGACCGATGCTGTGCAGGCGGCCAGTCATCCGCATCATTTCCTGTCTGTCACCAAACAAGGCGTTGCTGCAATCTTTGGGACAACAGGCAATCCAGATTGCCATGTGATCTTAAGGGGTGGTCAGTCTGGTCCGAATTATGAGCGTCATGATGTAGCCCCAGTGCTTGAAGCATTGCATGCGAAATCACTGCCGCCGTATTTAATGGTGGACTGTAGCCACGGGAATTCACTGAAGGATCATACGAAGCAACATTTGGTTGTCGAGAGTGTGATTGAGCAACGAAGAGAATCTGATCACGGCATTTTTGGCGTGATGATCGAAAGCCATTTAGTGGCGGGTAATCAACCGCTGAAACCAAATCTCTCAGAACTCACGTATGGGCAATCGGTCACCGATGCGTGCATTGGTTGGAATGAGACGGAAACACTCCTAGAGAAGCTTGCAATTGGTTAAAAGTACAGGTTTTGCGTGCCTTTGGAGGTTAATTTTACGATTGTAATGTTCTTGTAATATTTGAGCGGTACAACAGGCGCCGTGTCGAAAAGATGTCTTCGAACTATCTTTTGGCTCAGAGAAAAAACTTTAAAGGAGTTCTCCATGTTTGTTCGTATCGCTACTTCTGCCGCTTTGGCAGTTGCGATGAGCACGACTGCTGTAGCACGTGACTACATCAGCATCGCTGGTTCATCAACTGTTCTTCCATTCGCAACAATTGTTGCTGAGCGTCTAGGCCGTAACTTCAACCAAAAGACTCCAGTTGTTGAATCTGGTGGTTCTTCAGTTGGTAAGAAAGGTGTTTGTGACGGAATCGGAAC
>CAJXTO010000051.1 GCA_913061245.1 uncultured Oceanospirillales bacterium | reverse complement strand
TCCTTTTGAGAGATTGTTACGATAAGTAACTATACTAAGGTCTAATTATATGCAACGCAACAAATTAATTGATGGGCGGATAATTGAAGGCGATTTGAGTCAGCCCTGCGATCATCACCATGGCAAAAAAAGCGATCAACATTGCCACTCCACCACCAAAAATAATCCCAATCTTGGGGCGAAAAAACTGAAATACATATTGCCCGATGAAGCCGCCGAAGCCGCAAATCAGAATGGCGTATATTAATCCTAGAGGGTTGCTCATCGTGCGTCCTTGGTCGCTAAACCGCTGACTGAAGCTTGTGTAGATTATCCAAAAGCATACAACGCAATCATCGAGATCGCATTGATTAAGAAAAACCCGACAGACAAACCGTGGAGCAACGCGAACTGCCGCTTTGTTTCAGGGTTCGGTTCCGCGATCAGTTGGTCTGACACATCATTTACTCTTGGCATAATTACCCGGAGGTTCAAATAGGCGAGGAGGGTGACAACCATTCCAACACTGATACCGTATTGATAAGTCACACCATTCGTGGAAAGGCCGATGCTTAATCCAATAATGGTGAGTCCCACAAGGATTTCGTATTTAAATAATCGAGGGAAGTAAGCTCTTAAAAACGCACTGGCCTGTGGCCCCTCGAGGGTTGCAAAAACGGTTGGTGATACGGTCACCGTAAACATTGTAATTGCGCCAATCCAAGCCCAAATGAGTGCGTGTAATGTCTCTAGCATCATAAACACTCAAGAGATTCCTTAAGCAACTGGCAAACCGCTTCTGTTGATTGCGGGTTTTGACCAGTGATTAAGCGGCCATCGCGAACGGCATGCGACGTAAAATTATCACTGCATTCGAATAAAGCTCCCGCTTCGCGCAGTCGCGTTTCCAAAAGAAATGGCTCAACCCCAATCAGCTCAATCTGCTCAGTTTCGCGATTCGTAAAGCTATTGACCCGCTTGTTCTGAACCAACGGCTCTCCGTTCGTTTCTTTTGCCTGTAAAAGTCCTGAAGGACCGTGACATACCGCTCCAACGATCGCGCCAGCCGCCCATGCATCGGTAATGATTTGGCCTATCGTCGTGGTGTCGAAGTCCCACATCGCACCGTGACCTCCAGGCAAAAATACGCAGTCGTAATCGGATCCTTTAATGTCCGATGCTTTGATGGTGGTTTCGAGAGCGGCCATTGCGTCCAGATCGTCCATGAATCGTGCAACATTGGGTGGTCGCTTTTCGGGCTCGACAAGTGTTTTTGGATCGGGGAGTCCGGGCCCGCCAGCAACTGAAGCCAGAGTGATATCCCACCCGAGGTCACGAATTGTCCAGTATGGAGCGGCCATTTCGTCATAGTAGAAACCTGTTCCTCGGCCTGTGTTACCGAGAACGGTGTGTGAAGTCAGAATGAGTAGAGCGCGTTTTGTCATGATTATTCTCGTTTGTTGGTATTTCTGATTAGTAGTACTGGTTCATTAATTTTCAATCATCCAAAGTTGGCCTGCCAATTGCTTCAGCCGTCGTAGTGTCAATTTTTTGGAGTACGTTGAAATGGACGTTTTTGTTGGAACAATCGGATTTATTGGAATGATCTCGGTGATTGGCTTACTGGATATTGTGATTGATAAGTATCAATATCGCTCAGAATTAACTGGTTTCTAAGTCAGGATCATTTGAAGCTCGCACCCAGGGAGCGGGTGCGATTAGACTGGACTGATTATTCCTTGGGTTCAGTTTGTTGGAAATTTATCTCTCATTATTTTCGTCGTCCTTCCTCGCGGCGACACTCATACCTGCGCAGTCTGAAGCAGTTCTTATTGGATCCATTCTACTTATCCCTGATGCTGTATTTCGTCTAGTCGCTGTCGCGTCTGTCGGTAATATCTTGGGCGCACTGGTCAATTGGGTGATGGGTCGATTTTTTAGTGACCGCTGCCAGCGCTTTTTTGATTCGGAGTCAGGTTCTGTTCAGCGAGCGGTGCGTTGTTATCAGCGCTGGGGATGGGTCTCATTATTTGCGAGTTGGGTCCCAATAATCGGTGATCCCATTACCTTTATCGCTGGCGTGATGAAGGAGCCGTTATGGCGATTTGTTCTGATCGTTACATTCGCTAAAGTCATGCGTTATCTGATACTAGGATTTCTGACGGTATCTTCTCTATGATGTTTGCAATGACAAAGGGTGATCAGCGACTTCCAGGAATTAACCAATGACCGATACGTTAGGCTTCGATATTCCAGCGCATGTCGGAATGCCTGAGTCTCAAATACAAACACCTTGTTTGGTTCTTGATATGGATGCACTTGAACGAAACATCCAACGTATGGGTGCATTTGCATCTTCACACGGAGTGAAACATCGTGCGCATGCAAAGATGCATAAGTCGGTTGATGTCGCCCGCCTTCAAGAGCGACTGGGTGGAATTTCGGGGCTGTGTTGTCAGAAAGTGAGTGAAGCTGAAGTCTTCGTTAATGCTGGCTTCCGTGACATTTTGATTTCGAACCAAATCCGTGATCCAGTGAAGATTGATCGTCTTGCACGACTTGCAACAACAGGTGCCAGGATCATCGTATGCGTTGATGATGTTCTAAATATTGAAGAGCTCAATTTGGCAGCTTCGGCAGTCGATGTGCAGCTTGAAGTTCTTGTTGAAATTGATTGTGGCGCAGGGCGGTGTGGAACACGCAGCCCAGAAGACGCGTTGGCGATCGCGAAAGCAACCATCAGCGCATCGCATCTTAAATTCACAGGGGTTCAAGCCTACAACGGATCGGCCCAACATTTAGTTTCCTACCATGAGCGCGAAGCTGCCTTTCAGCATGTTATCGAGCGAGTGAATGAGGTGTTGGAGCACCTATCAAATTATCAAATCGCATGTGAGTTGGTGACTGGTGCAGGTACTGGCTCTTATTCATTTGAAGCATCGTCTGATGTCTTTAACGAACTGCAATGTGGTTCGTATGCTTTTATGGATGCAGATTACGGCCGGATCGAGGATGCTGACGCGAATCGTTGCGATGAGACCGAGTGGGAACATGCTTTGTTTGTACTTGCATCGGTCATGAGTCAGCACGATCAGTTAGTTGTATTGGATGCTGGATTGAAATCGATGACGCTTGAGAGCGGATTACCAGAAGTCTCAGGCGTGCAGGATTGTCGAGTGCTCAAGTGCAATGATGAACATTCAATGATTGAAGATCCACATTCGGTATTAAGAATAAATGACCGTGTTCGTCTTATCCCGGGTCATTGTGACCCCACATGTAATCTGCACGACTGGTACGTTTGTGTAAGAAATGGTGTTGTTGAGGCACTTTGGCCCGTCTCCGCCCGTGGTCGATCACTGTGATTTGGAGGGCTGATGAGCTTTACAATTTGGGTTGATGCAGATGCCTGTCCGAAACCGATTAAGGCATTGGTGTTTCGTGCATCCGATCGCCTCCATATCCCGGTATTTCTTATTGCGAATGGGTTCTTACAGAATCCACCACATCCGCATGTGTCAGTCGTTCAAGTTTCGAAGGGATTTGATGTGGCGGACAACGTCATCTTAGAGCGCATGAATCCAGGTGATCTGGTCGTAACACAAGATGTACCTCTGGCCTCTGAGGTCGTTGAGGCTGGCGGCTTGGCCGTCAATCCACGGGGTACTTGGTACGATAAAGAGTCGGTGAAAGCCTATTTGCGTCGTCGTAATGAACGCGAAGAAATGCGTGAAGCAGGCCTGATCACAGGCGGCCCTGCGCCATTTTCAGCAAAAGATACTCAGCAATTCGCACGTGTCTTTGATCAATTTTTGGCGAGACTCAAGCGCTAGCAATGTGGTTTCGAAAGCCAAACAAACCACAACCGAAGGTGGTTGAATCAACTCTCAATCTCGCATATCCCGTGTCTGTTCGACGCTCATCTAAAAGGCGATCAATTGAGTTGCGGGTATCTGTTGAAGGCGCTGTCCGAGTGTTGTGCCCAATCGCAATGACTGATTCTCAGATCGGTGCGTTTATTGACTCAAAATCATCGTGGATTGAATCAAAGCTGAGTCAGATTGCATCGAGGCAATTGGAGTCTCCGCCATCGCTCGAGGATGGCTCACTGTGGCGTTTTCGAGGCCAGCAGTTCACATTAAAGCTTGAGACAGGTGATGCACGGGTCCTCCTAGAAGGGGACTTTCTAACTGTTTATTCGGATCTAACAGATGCTGAGCGTCTTTTGAGGGATTGGTATCAAAGGCAAGCCGAGAGCCATTTGCTTAGTCGGACCGCATACTTTTCAGAGCGTATGAACGTTCAGCCCAAGAAAGTGCAATTGAAAGCGTACCGTTCGATGTGGGGGCGATGTAATGCTCGTCACGAGATCGCTTTTGATTGGCGAGTCATCCAGGCGCCTGATCGTGTCATTGATTACCTGGTGGTTCACGAGCTTGCGCACTTACATCATTTCAACCATTCACCCGCATTTTGGCAATGTGTTGAGTCGCAAATACCGTGTTTTAGAGACTCGAAACAATGGTTGCGAGAGCATGCTCGTCGAGTCAAAGGAGTCTTTGCGAAACGCTAGCTCATTTGTCTCGTTCGCTATGGTATTCTCCGAGCCGATTTCTTTTATGGTGACTTCATGCTCTCGAGAGACGAGTTATTGCAGGCGATTCAGCCATACGCCACAGTTTCAGAATTCGATATCCAGTCACTTCGCTTCAAAGAAGCACGTGAATATGGGTTTGTGATCGCGAAAGGTTCAGGCTACATCATTGATACGATTGTTATCTCTTCGGGGCTTGAGTCATCGCATATGGTTCGGGAGGGTGATCCGATCGGTTTCGGTGAAGTCCTGACCCGAAAGCAATCATTTTTTACATTCACCTCGACCCGTGATGTTGAGATTTTGCAGATCGATGCTGATTTTATTCGGGAGCGAGTCGCTAAGGCCGGACTCCTTGCTCGCGAGATGATTCGCTATAACTTGTCACGTATTTTTGACCGAAAACGTCCACGTCCAAATGCGGTTTTTGAAGACCAATTGCTTGCTGCTTATGGCGATCGCGTCGGAGAAATCGAGGTGAATGCTGGTGAAACCATTTACGAGCAATCTGCGTTCGCGACCCACTTCTATTTTATCGAGCAGGGTCAGGTCGGGTTATTTTCCGATAACGGGAATGAGGTTGGTGTATTAAAGCCGACTGAGTGCTTTGGTGAAGCGAGTTTAATCACCAATACGCAAAGATCCCTCAAGGCTGTGGCGAACACAGACTGCGTATTGAGAACGTTAGATGCGAAGTTTTTTAAAGACCAAATCGCCGGGGAACACCCTTTGGTTCAATTGAGCCTATTGCAACTGTCGAAGCATTTGATGTTCGAAAACCACAGCAAATTGTTTGTAGAGGGCGATAGTATCTCGTGGTGATGTGCGCATTTGCAGCATCTCTGGTCGACCATTGACTGCTTGAACACCATGAAAATCAGAGGATACTGAACTCGAACTCTGGTGGTTCTCGATTGAGAAAGTTGCAATGACCAAGAGGGCGCTTCGTAAGAGTCCCGATGAGGGCATCTGTGTTGACAGATAAACGAAGAATGAAAGAGTCCATTGAGTAATTGCGTTCGGGTGAAATCCGAAACATATCCAAGAGGTCAAAAAAGGCTGAGCAGATGCTCGGCCTTTTTTAATTGTGTACCCTCGGTACTATCAGTTGGATGGGGGACAGGATATGAATGAGAATGACAAACCCGCGAAAGCCTGGTGGATCAACTGGCTTATCATCGCGGGCACCATTGTTGTGATTGCTATCTTGGGACAGGGCTAAACGATTTGCTCGCCTTTTTCAGTGAACCATGGTGATTCTGGTTGCCGATCGACGATCTCGAGAAGCTGAGTGATCGGTCGGCAAAGTCGAGTGCCTTTTGAGGTCGTGACGAATGGCCTCTCTAGGGCCACCGGATTTGCCATAATGTACTCGATGATGGTTTGCTCATCATCACTGTCCAATGGAGCTTTCAGCTCTTTTGCCGCATCAGCTCGCAGCATGTCTGACCAAGATAAACCAGAGTCTGTCTTGAGTGCTATGAGGGTTTCTTCGCTCCATCCGGCATCGAGATAAAGAATAATTTCGGGGTCGATGCCCGCATCGTTCATAAATTTGAGTGCGTCGCGTGACTTGCTGCATCGGGGATTGTGGTAAATCGTTGCTCTCATGGAATCCTCTACGTTTTGCGCATTTTGGAAAGTTGGTATTGTATTTGCTTAGATCTCTCTGTGTTAATTTTTTGACGGAGACTCTAAACATGTCAGCATTAACAAAAATTGAATTCGAGCGCGACACGCATTGCGTCAACATCAGCCTGTTTGCTCAATGCCGTGCATTAATTAACGAAGGAATGGCGACTGAGATCGATAGTTTGATCGAACGCACTAAAGGTGCCAAATCACAGGCTGAATTAGACAAGATCCAACTGATTAAAGAAGTTGCTCTTGGATCCAAAGCGCTCATTAACTGATTGAGAAACGTCATTTCGGGATTACACTCTTGGTTTTGAGATGAGTGACCTGAAATGCACGTTGCAATGAGTTCCATTCGGGATCAGCTACCATTTGATCCCTTCAAAGCGATTATTTCTCCACGTCCGATTGGATGGATCTCAACCATTTCATCTGATGGAATCCCCAATCTTGCTCCCTATAGTTTTTTTAACGCCCTAAGTAGTGATCCGCACCTGATCGGTTTCAGTAGTGCTGGCTGGAAAGATACAGTTTCGAACTGTGAGAGCTCTGGTGAGTTTGTATTTAATGTGGTGACTGACGAGTTGCTTGCATGCATGAACCAAAGCTCAAGCGCAATTCCGGCTGAGCAGAGTGAATTCGATTTATGTGGGTTAGCAATGAGTGATTCTCAGTTCGTGTCGCCGCCTCGTGTGTCTCGCTCTCCGGCAGCGCTTGAGTGTCGTGTCGTTGAAATAAAGCAGCTAGCAGATGTTGACGGTAAGTTAAGCCAAACGTGGTTAACCATTGGTCAAGTCGTTGGTCTATACATTGATCCTGATTTCATTACATCCGATGGACGATTCGATACCGCAAAAGCCAAGATTCCGAGTCGGTGTGGATATATGGATTACATGGCGGCAGGTTCTCTGTTTGAGCTGGATAGGCCTTAAGCCGATAACGCCATTTTCAGTCCATAGCCTACAAAAGCACTTCCTGCGAGCGCTTTGGCGATACGCCCAACCCAGTGCCCCTTTGCCAGGCTATTTTTTGTAAATACCGCCAAGCTGATAATCGAAGCCAAATAAATCTGACTGACGATTTGTACCAAAATTCCCAAAATCAAAAATGAAAGTAGCGGTTCATCGTATTCCGGATCAACAAACTGAATAAAGAAAGAAATAAAGAATAAAATCGCTTTCGGATTAAGAAGGCTAATGGTGAGCGCTGTTCGAAAGGGGCGTGAGTGGCGATGAGTTAACCGTTCAGTCGTCGTGTCTACCGCCTCAGTGGTGGTCTGCTGATAGGCATTGCGTAACAGTCCAAATCCAAGCCAAGCTAAATAACCACCGCCTAAGTATTTGAGGACAAAAAATAAAATAGGTGTGGTTTGAATCAGTGATGCGACTCCGGCAACGGAGAGAATCATCAAAATGCTGTCACCAGTGAAAATACCGAGAGCGCCAGCAAACCCATGTCTCAAACCGTCGCGTGCAGCCACGGTCATGACGTACATGGAGTTCGGGCCGGGTAACAGCACGATAATGATCGTACCAATCATAAAGGTGACGAGATCAGTAATGCCGAACATGGAATTCCAGAAAACATAAAGACAGACTTCAGTATACGAAGGTTTCTGCCGATACAAAGGATTGATTGGTTTGGAAGGGTTAAGTTCGTGTTTCTCGGTAAACGATTGGTTGCCTTGATTGGGTTTGTATTGTCGGTTGGCGTGCAGGTTGCCGGTGCGCAACCGCTTGGATCGCCTGGTGCGGTATTGGATGCATTGAGACAGAGTAACGGCAGTGTGGTGCTCGCATTCATCGACAGCCCAGCTGATCAATCAAGCCCCTTGCGAAACATTCAGGGGTTGTTGAGTGTTTATGATGTGACGTTGAATGGCGAGGATTTAGGATCTATACGCCGAAATTCAGTGATTCATGTGAGGCCTCGTTTAGGACTTAACCGTCTCACGATTCGTGATGCGTTTGATGACAGTCAGTCCGCTGAGGTCTCATTCCCAGCGATGCGTTCAGCGGGTGTGCCGACCTCCATTGTGGAAATCCGTACCTCGCGTCAGTTCGCCTGGATGGACGCTCTGTTATTGAGTGGTAGGGACGTGCAGGCAATCGAAGACGCATTGCTGCGTGATCAGTCGGGTGGAATGACTAGAGTCCTTCAATTAATTCGATCCCGAGGAAAAGAGGCTGCAAAACCGAAAGCCCAACGAGTGAACTGGGGTCGGGGCGTGGCGACAGTGTCATCAGGCGGTGGTTCGGACAATGATTCTGGTTCTGACTCGGGCGGTTCGACGGCAACAGTGAGTTCGAGTGAGACAACAACGAGTGATTCAGCGGTGTCTGAGTCAACTGTCTCAAGTGTCGCAGATGCCACAGAGGCGACAGCTGATGCAACTACAGAGGCTGCTTCCGAGACCACCGATAGCGAATCATCTGCCAACGTCTCCGCTGATCGCAGAAGCTATTATTAATTCGCCGATTCACAGTACACTTTGACTGAGCAATCGAGAGGGGCGACCTGTGTCACAGTCAATTGAAGTGAATGTATGCGAAGGCATCTTATGTGCCGATTTCAATGAGGGTCGCCTGATTATCGATACAGGGTCTCCGGTTTCTTTAGGGCCTGATATCGCAGTACGTGTTCTAGGGTCAGTTGTCCAATTAAACGCAAGCTTCGCCAGTTATGCTTGGGCTGATATCAAGGCTAGCCTTCCATTTGATGCGGTTGGTTTAATCGGCGTCGACGCATTCTCTGATGCTGCACTCGGGTTTGACATTGCAAACGACACTGTAGTGAGACTTGAATCAGCAATACAGGGAGTGTCTGCAGAGTTTGTGATGGGTTCACCGGTTATTCATTGTCAGATCGGTGAGGACAAGTTGCGCTGTGTGTTGGATTCGGGAGCCGGATTGTCCTATCTCAAACGTCCTGAGGTTGCTGCATTCGGGCAGGCTCTTGGCAAACAAAACGATTTTCATCCAATGCTTGGCTCGTTTGAGGTTGATACGGCCGCTTGCGCGATCGTCGTTGGAGACCAATCAGTGACTGAAATCTTTGGTTTGGCGACTGATGAACTGAGCCAACTGATGGAAACTGCAAACATTGATGCGATTCTTGGAACCTCTTTTTTCCAGCAATCGCTCATAGAGATCGATTTTCAAAATGAAGTGGTTGGTATTACGTTCGACTGACACACCATAGCCGATCGCTCACGTTTTAATCGTTTACGCATGATTCAACGACACTGACGGGTCGCCTCGATTTTCTGCGATCCGATGCGCCGCAGTTCGACTG
>CAJXTO010000050.1 GCA_913061245.1 uncultured Oceanospirillales bacterium | reverse complement strand
AGTCGAACGGGCCGTTGCATTGTCTGCAGAAAAGTATTGTTCTGCGTCGAAAATGTTAGAAGATGCTGGTGTCGAACTGAGTCATCGAGTGACCTTCTTGTCTTAGTGGTCAAATTAAAAGCACCTGTGATGAGTGTTTTGACCAAGCACATATGATCGTCTTCAAATTGTCATCTGTGATTTAGACACTGCGCTCTTTCTAAAGGAGCGCACAATGGATTTACGCCGTAACTGTCTTGTCATTGATGACGACAAAATTGCTTTAAAACTCGCAGCCAGTTGCTGTCATGAACTGGGCCTTAAAGTTTATATCGCAGATACACCAACAGAAGCCGTGGATGAGCTGAAGCGTCGTCGGTATGAATTGATCGTGGTTGATCATCACGTTCACGGCATTTCAGGGTGCGAAATTCTTGATCACTTGAGATCGCATGTTCGAGGAGCAACGATCGTTGTTTTCACGAGTGATACCTCAGACGCTACGCGGGCAATGTATGAAGCTCGTGGAGCGATGGAGTTTTTGTATAAACCACTTTCGAAGCCAGCAATGCATTTTAAATTGAAAATGCTTTTGGATCGGGTCGCCTAATGGATGAGTTGACCACCTGGGACAGTGCTTTGTATCACGAGAATTTTTCGGACTTGTCGAAAGCAGAGCAAATCGAATTATGGGCGACCTTAGGTACAAGTATTCAGGCGTCTCGGGGAGTAATGCAGGGCGCCTCCCGATCACAGCGATCCGAGGCTGCGCATCAGTTGGTCTCTGCCCTGGGCTGCCTAGGCTTGATCAAGGCAAGTCAATTTTTCAGAACCATTGAGCACCAGAGCGCGGAAGAATTCAGTGCCCCAGTGACTCAGTCAGCGCTGATGTATTTGGCTTGTTATGTGGATGATCAGTTAGTTCGATTGGCCAGCAAATAGGCGTTCTGGATCCCCGGTTAATAAATCGATCAGAAATGATCGGATCAGACAGTGAGCCTTTGATTTCGTAAACAATGGCGACATTCCGATATTGAGACTGTGCAACGCGATTTCTGGTAGGTCTGACCGCCTGACAAGCGTTGGGTCATGCTCTTTGCCGTAGCTCGGTAAACAGGTAATCCCATAGCCTGCTGACGCCAGTTGGCCACGTTCGGTAGCGGATTGGATTCCATAGTTTCTCGATGGCATCACAATTGAGTCTGGCAGCATTAGATTGTCGATGACCTCCCACTCTTCATCGGTGTGTCCACCAATTAATCGCTCTGGGTATGATCCGCGGGCTGTGTAAAAGGCGTGCAGAATATCGACTCGAATTCCTCCAACCAGATCATCGGGTGCGATTGTGGTTTCTCGCGATGGGCGATCAATGAATAGCCCCACATGAATGCGACCATTCGCAATATCATCGATGGATGAATGACCTGCAAATTCAACAGATAGGCATGGATTCTGATTTGAAAACTGAATCAAATGGGCGTGCAGTGCATGCGCTGATTCGATCGCGGGGATACCCACAATGACTTCAGTGGGCATTTGGCTCAGTGTTTGGATTTGTGAATTCAGTCGCGCGAGAAGTTTGAGTTCCTCAACTAAGCACTGTCCGATTTCTTCACCTAGGGGAGTGAATTGAAGTGGTTTGCTCTTTGAGGCAAAGAGCGGCTTACCGATACGTTGCTCGAGTAAGTCGATGTTCTTGCGGATTGTGTTGTGGCTAATTGAAAGTTCTCGCGATGCTTTGCGAAAACCGCGGGTACGAAAAACAGATTCGTATTGTTCAAGGTGTTGGGTGTTCAGTCGCCAATCCATGGCTGGTGTTCCTTATGCGTGGTCAAACTCTTTCAGGCTAAAGGTCCGTCTTGGACCAAAACCGTCACCGAATCATAAGAAAGCAATTATTACAGTTTGACGTCTTAATTCAGGGTGAGATGTCAGATGAACCAAATACAGCCAATCAGCCACGCGTTTCCTATACCAATGGATGAGGAGGGACGCATCGAGGCGCTCCGTCAACTCGAGATACTCGACAGTCCAACGCATATTCGGTTCGATCGAATCACGCGCTTGGCAGCATCACTTTTAGATACGCCGATGTGCGCGATTAGCTTGGTTGATTCAAACAGGCAGTTCTTTTTGTCTCACCATGGATTTGATGTCAGTGAGACACCCAGAGAACAGGCATTTTGTAACTACGTCATTACTGATCAACAGCCATTGATTGTAAGTGATGCGTCCTTTGATACGCGTTTTAAAAACAACCCCTTAGTCACTGGTGACTTCCACCTGCGGTTCTATGCAGGAGTGCCGATCACAAATGCGGATGGACATTCTGTTGGGTCGCTCTGTGTTTTAGATAGCAAGGTTCGAGATGGCGGGCTGAATGATGCGCAGATTAACGTGCTTCAGGATTTAGCTTCGGTTGTTATGAATGAAATGACAGCACGACTGGAGAATCAGCAGTTGGTTTTGGAAGTTGAGAGAGCTGAGTTGTTAACGGCTGCTCTGGAAAAAGAGAAGCAGCGTGCGGTTGAGGCGAGTCAGTACAAATCTGAGTTTCTAGCCAATATGAGCCATGAGATTAGAACGCCTCTTAATGGGGTGATTGGACTCGCTGAAATCCTCTCTGAGACTGCGCTTGATCATGAGCAACGTGATTATTTGGATACGCTTCTCGCCAGTGCCGAGAGCCTGCTTGGTATTTTGAATGACGTATTGGATATGTCGAAAATTGAAGCCGGCCAGATGAATTACGAGGAACTTGAATTCGATTTGGCGAAAGAAGTTGAGAAGGTTGCGACGATTCTCGCAAACAAGGCAACCAATACAGCTGTTGATGTCATGCTTGAGATTTCAGATGACTTCCCAAGTCAGTGTCTTGGTGATCCAACTCGCATCGGACAGATTCTATTCAACCTCGCTGGTAATTCTCTGAAATTCACAGAACAAGGCGTTGTGGTCATTCGTGTTGATGCTCCGAGACGAGACCGGGTCCGACTACAAGTTGAAGATACTGGGATTGGGATGAGTAATGAGGAAGTCGCACGGATTTTCGATAAATTTACTCAGGCCGATTCGTCAATTACGAGGCGCTTTGGTGGAACAGGCCTTGGTATGGCTATCGTTTCGCAGTTGGTTGAAGCGTTTGAGGGTTCAATTGATGTGATATCAACTCCAGGCCAAGGAACGGTAGTCACTGTTGAGTTGTCACTGCAATTTATTGACGATACGCCTCGGCGCCTGTGTCGCTTACCCGCAAGTCTCGAAGGTTGCCGCGTCTTAGTCATTGATGATCTCGAGCTCAATCGAACAATTGTCGAACGGATGCTGAGTCGCGCTGGAGCGATGGTCGAAGTCGTCGCGGATGGCTATACCGCATTATCTAAATTAGATAATGCCTGGCTCAGTGCAAAGCGTTTTGATGTCATCTTGTGTGATGACTTGATGCCTGGAATGACAGGTGCGAGTTTCGTTCGTCAATTCAAAAAGCAGGCGATGCCGATACCAGTAATTGTTCTAACGAGCGCTGGTTTGACTGCGGACCTAAAAGAAGTTGGACCGGATCGGGTGTTGTCGAAGCCTGCAAGAGCGCATCAAGTGATTCCCGCGATTGCTGAGGTCGTGGAACAGTTTCGTGAGCGGTATCCGTCGACAACCCTCGTCGCGCCCTCAAAGACCATGAAAAAGCCAGTGACAGATGAGTTGCCACTCGGTGGACTCTCGATCTTAGTAGCGGAAGACCACCGCACAAACCAACTGGTGATTGAGAAGATGCTTCACGCATTGGGTGCTCGTTCGGTCATTGTGTCTAACGGCAAAAAGGCGTGCGAGAAGGTCATGGGCTCAGAAGTGTTTGATCTTGTGCTGATGGATATCCAGATGCCTGTCATGGATGGCATTGAGGCTTGCCAGATATTGCGCGCTGAAGAGACTGGCAGAGACCTACCAATCATTGCACTGACAGCGAATGCGCTTGAAGGGGATCGTGAGCGTTATTTACACGCTGGATTCACTGGGTATTGCCCAAAGCCAATTCGCCGTTCGATGCTCGTATCTGTCATTCAGGAATCTCTAGGATTGGCGCTTGAGTCATGAGCGGATGCAGCTTAAGGCTGGCAGTTGTCGGCCTTTGCATTCTGTTCTCATCACAGGTGCATGCAATATGTTTTTCGGTGACCAATCAAGAAATGGTTGAAAACTCGATTCGACAGGTTAGCCCAAACACCGATCTTGCGTTGTGTCGTTTGATTAGTGGGAGCTGGTCTGTCAGTTCAACTGACGGTGCGGCAATTTCAATTGATTCCACGACCGGTCGATTGGAGCTCGGCCCATTTGATTTTGAAAATCCTTTGGATAGTGATCTCGATAACCACTACGAAATTACTATCCAAGCGCGGTTTATTTCGGTTGCTAGTGGTCTGCTCAATTTAGAGATTGCAGCATCTGAAACTTTCATTGTTGAAGTGTTAGATGTGGATGATCAGGCGCCCATTATTTCAGGTGATGCATCGCCGAGTGTTTCCGAGAACCAAATGATGGTCGGGCAATTTAATGCAAATGAGCCTGTCACCTGGTCGATTGCTTCGTCCTTTGATGGTAATCGATTGGCATTGTCCTCCAGTGGTCTATTAAGTTTTCAAGAGGCACCAGACTACGAACAACCAAGTGACGGCAACTCAGATAATCGATATTTAGCGAACGTAGTCGCGACCGACATGGCTGGTAACCAAACGATCCAAGCGGTTGTGATTTCTGTCTTGGATGTTTCAGAATCCGTTGACCCGACAGACCCGACAGATCCTGAAGAGTCAGGGATAGCGGAGTCTCCAACACCCGATATGGAACCGATTGTCAGTCTCCAAACATCAGGGGTTGTCGATGCTGCACAACGCTCAATAGAACCGGTGCAGCAACGATTGATTTCGATGCGAGAGACTCAAGTCGATTGTGGGCCTCAGGTGGCCCAAGGATTTCAGTTGAAGGTTGCAGATGCTCACGTGTCCAAAGCGCAAATGGCCAGTGGATTCAATGACTGGTTGAGTTCTCAGGGGTGTTGGTTGCTCGGAAAGCAGGTGTTGTGGGCAACCGGGGTCATCGAAGTCGGTGAATTCCGTGGTCCATTGGATGGTGAGTTTGATGTGACGCAACTCGCTCTCGGAATAGAGCGTCGCGAGGGTACAGATGGAGTTCGCGGTTTTTCGGTTGGGTTGGGTACAACTGAGACGACGATCTCTGATCAATCTGCAGTGTCACAAGCGAACGCTGTCAATTTTCAGATGTACCGTAGTCGATCGATGGCTGAGTTTGACTGGTTACATTGGATGTTGGGGGCGGCGTGGCTGAATTTGGAGTCAGAGCGCTCAGTGACACAAGAGCGTCTCGTTGGCCAACGTGATGGACTTCAACTCTTTGGTCATGTGGGCTACGAGAAAAGACTCAAAACGTTTTCCCGCACAGAATTGAGCCTTCTCGCAAAAGCGGATGGGGCATTTGCATCTCTTGGTCCTATGCGCGAAACAGGCGGTGTGAACGCGATCGATGTGTCGTCACAAACAGCTTGGCATCTCGGTGGCGAGATTGGATTAAAGGTTGATGCTAAGCGTCGATGGGGTCAGTGGTTAGTTGCCCCCTCCCTATCAACCTTAGTGCTCGGCGATTACCGACATGGAAGCCGATATCGACTGAATGAGATCGCCTCCGGCAATTCTTGGGAAGCCTCCTATACTCCCAGTATCGTCACCGGTTGGGATGTGCAACTGGGTCTAAGTGCCACATCAGGTCGATCGGACTGGAACATCGATTTGACTCATGGGCTCGATGAGACAAGACGCCGTTCACGCATGCAAGCGACCTACCGCAGGCGTGTGCTAGATCAATCTGGAATTGTAAGTTGGTCACTTGGGCAGAGTGATGACTTATCAGATGCATTGTCGACTCAAGTTGGTTTCACAACACCATTTTAGGGAGGATCACTATGACCCTGTATACATTGTTGTCGCACATATTCCCCAAACGTTTTGGACATAAGGTGTTTTTCGCAGCCTTTATCGGTACACACATCCCGCTCATCAGTTTTACGATTTATGTGTTGCAGTCGAGTGATGACCTAGCGCGTTATGCACCAGATTTTGGGTTGATCCTTCTGGCGACCCTCTTGGGGACCGCGCTGACATTGGCTGCGATGCATGCCTTGTTGACCCCGTTGTATCGAATCAATCAAGCCATGGAACATTATGAGCGACGTGGGGAGGTTCATCGATTACCTGAACAGTTTGTTGATGAGATGGGCGATGTTATGAGGCAGGTCAATCGCCTTGTGTTTCATGTCGATTCCTCACTTAGTCGCCTGAGTCACGAGGCGACGACCGATCCGCTGACTGGCCTTTTAAATAGAAAAGGTTTGTTTGATCGGATGCGCGGTATCAAAGAGGGTGCGCTACTTGTATTAGATCTCAATCGGTTTAAAGCGATTAACGATACCTATGGGCATCAGGTTGGTGATGAGGTATTGGTTCGTGTCTCCCAGTGCATCCAGGCGAGAGTTCGTCAGGTTGGCTCGAGTGATTCGGATGACCTGATTGCACGTTGGGGTGGCGATGAGTTTTTGGTTGTTTTGAAACATGCCTCCGAATCAACTGCCAGAAAGAAAGCAGAAGACATTGAACGTGCAGTCTGTGAGTCGTTTGCATCCAATCAGATTTCGCCTCGACCGACCGTCAGCATTGGTATTCAAATGCTATCGGGCCTTCAATTCTCTGCTGCACTCGATCGTGCGGATTCGGCGATGTATGCCAACAAATCGAAGCGCACGCTGCATCTCGTTCAAGGAGGTGTTACCGCATGAAGGGCACAGCTATCGCGCGGGGAGAACAATCGATCTGGATGCGGTTGGGGAGTAATTTCTATTTCATTGCGTCTGTTTTAACAGTCATTTCGTTATCAACAAATATCGCGGCATTCATCTCACCAGAACGGATCTTGGAGGCGTTCCATGTGGACCACGACGGCCAGCCGATTTGGGACTTCTACATCCGTGTGAGATCGGTATTGGCGCTTTCTTTAATCAGTCTTTTTGGTGGTTGCTTAATGATGGCGAGATGGGTCAGGCCAATGACCTACGGTGTCATTGCATATTTAATGCTTTATCTGTTGATCGATTTAGTGACCATCATGATATTTGGGCACATTTCTGCCCAAGTATTTGCGCTTCTCAGTGCGCGGTTGGCGGTGATCGTTCTTTTGATGGCTGCGATCAGTCAGTATGTGGCGTTATTGAATCAGCGCCTTTAACTAGATGCGCTCAGCTGTCGTTGTCATGAGTTTTGCGCCTTCCCACATCAATCGTCGGATCGGTTTCGGAAGCTCCTCACCGCCATGGTCAAGCGCCGCTTGTCCGTGGCGTATCTCGTCATCGAGCATCTGTTGGAGAATTTGTCGAGACGCGTGATCATTGTCTGGAAGTCTATCAAGATGCTCCCTTAAATGACGCTCGACGTTATCTTCTGTCGCATGCACGAAACCGAGTGATACTTTATCAGAAATCAGGGAGGCTCCAGCACCTAGAGCAAATGAGGCTGTGTACCATAAAGGATCAAGAATGCTTGGTTTGGCTCCCAGTTCGTCGAGTCGCTCACGACACCAAGCCAGGTGATCAAGCTCTTCTTCAGCCGCTTTAGTTAATGCTTCGCCAGTTGCCTGATCTGATGCAAATAATGCCTGGCCGTTATAAAGGCCTTGAGCGCAAATTTCGCCTGTGTGGTTGACGCGCATCAGTCCACTCGAGAGTTTAATCTCATCGGTTGTGAGTGGATCATCGAGAGCACCTTTGGCAGGTGTCGGGTTTTGAGCCTCAGGTTTGACTCGAGCAACAGTTCTCAAAAAACCATCAAACCCATGAATCAACCGGTCAACAGTATTCAACGCTGAACCCCTAAATGCATACCAAAAGACTGCCCTAGATCCCTCACTTCGCGAATCATGCGTTCTGAATCATCAAGGCGTAATACGTGTGTTGAAGCGAGCTCTTCTTGATCAAGATTCGCTTTATTCGCGCTCTCTTCGTCGGTCAATATTCCAAACAAGAGACCATGCGATTCCGCAAGTCGTCTAAAGCGTTCGCGATCATCTGGGTTTTCAAAGCTTCCAGAGACAACAACAGGGAACCCGGCCCGTAATGACAACTCAGCGAGCTCAACGAGGTGTCGGTAGGTTTTTGGTGATGTATTTTCCTGGCCACCATACAAGCGCTGACGCTCAAGATCCGAGCGCAGTCGAATCATTCCAAAATCGTCAATCAGTTGGTGCGTGAGTGATTGACGGATATCGATATCAAGTCCTAGCGTGATCAACAATACACGAGGTCGGATCATGGTTGCGTGTTCTGCCATGACCGCATATCGACGATAGCGCGCGATTGGAGACGTGTCGGTTTCTGTCGGGAGAACAGGTGCATTCAATCCCAAGAGACATTCTTTCGCTCGAACCATTGCCCGGTAGGCCTGATACCCTTGGTAAACCCAAAGGGCGTGATAGTCGCCTGTTAACTCAAGATAGCGGTTGAGCAGGTGCCAAGCCGATGCGAAGTCGTCGCGAGCCTCCAAATCAACCGTTAAGAATGCAATTTCACTAATGACATCAATCCAACGGAATTCAGCGCGGTATTCAATACAGTCGAATAGTCGGATCTCATTGGTCTCTGTTTCAACGACATTGCCGAGATGTAAATCACCGTGACACTCACGGATCATTCCTAAATCCTTGCGTTCGGCAAAACGAGGCCATAATCGTTTCAAATATTCGTGGGCCCAGGCTTCGAGTTGTAATAACTGTGCAAGATCTTTGGCCTCAGTCAGATGTGGTCTGACTTGGTCAAAATTGAGCTGCGCTGGGACGTACAGAGAATTGGGCTCTCCGAAAGGCATTTCGATACCAGAAATCGGAGCTTTCGAATGTAGATCGAATACTGCGAGACAGAGTTTTTCTAACCGTTCGTGATTGAGGCCTTCGCGATCGTGGATTTGATCAAGTGTTTTGCTTGGATCAAATTGACGCATCTTGACTGCATATTCGATCGGATCACCATCGCCCGCACCGATTCGTAATCCATCCTCAGATTGGTATATACCGACCACACCAAGATACAAATCTTTGAAGCTTCGTTGGTTGAGACTGAATTCGCTTTGACATAACGCGTAGCGCGCCTCAAGCGTACTGGCATCCAAGAAATATAAATCGATCGGTTTCTTGATCTTGTACGCAAAATCACCGGTCAACACGATCCATGCGAGATCAGATTCGATCACGTCAATCGTTGTTACCTCATGCGGATAGCATGATTTTTGTCGCAATGCGTCAATGAGCGTCTCGCTCACCTCGTCCTCCCGGTATACTGGCGCCCATGAATCGATGGTGGCGCCTTTTTCTGAAGCTTTCTCTCACCCTACTGGTAGCAGTGGGGTTAGGTCTAGTCTATCTCAATGCGCATCTGTCGAGGCAATTTGAATCACTTTCATGGGCGGTTGGTGCAAAAATCTATGCGCGTCCTCTCGAACTGTTTCAGGGTGC
>CAJXTO010000049.1 GCA_913061245.1 uncultured Oceanospirillales bacterium | reverse complement strand
GAAGAAATGTTGAAATCAATGCAGTCGATGATGAATCTCGATGCATTTGAAAAGGCGATGAAGCCAATGACCGATTTACTTGAGCTTCAGCGCTCAATGCTTGAGTCGTTAGCGGAAGAGCAAACCCAGCTTTCAACAGAAATGATGGCTGACGCGCTTGAAGAAGCTCGAGCTGTTTGTCAGTGCGAATCGATGCCTGAATTGATGGAAGTTCATAAGAAATTCCTTCAGAAGTATCAAGAGAAGATGGCTGAGCTCGCTAAGAAGCAAGCGTCATCATGGACTCAGGTCAGTGAAGAGACATTGAATCTTGTGAAGAAAAATACTGAAGAAATGGCCAAGTCATTGAAGAAGTAATTTTTACAAGCAATAAAAAACCCCGGCTGATTGCTCATCCGGGGTTTTTTTATCTCGACGTTTGGCTCAGAGACGAACGCGAACGTAATCGCCTGGTGCAGGAACGATTTCTTTGAATTCCTTATTGGCACCGATTTGGCGAGCAGGAACTTGTTTTGAATCCTGCTTATCTAACCACTCGTGCCAATGTGTCCACCACGATCCAGGGTGATCAGTGGCCGTCTCGAGCCAATGATCGGCACCTTGGCCCATTTCTCCATCAGTCCAGTAATTACGCTTGTTTTTGGCAGGTGGGTTGATCACGCCTGCGATATGGCCAGAGCCACCAAGCACGAACTCAACTGGTCCGCCAACAAGATCAGTGCCTAGGAAAGTCGTTTTCCATGGCGCGATGTGATCTTCGATTGCAGACAGGAAATAAACTGGTGTTTTGACTTTATCTAATTCGACTGGCTTGCCGCAGCATGTGAACCCACCTGGCTTTGATAGGCTATTGTTCACGTACATTTCACGGATATAGGTGTTGTACATCGTTGCTGGGAGGTTCGTGGGATCTGAGTTCCAGTACAAAAGATCAAACGGTGGTGGCGTCTTACCTTTCAGATAGTTGTTAACGACGTAAGACCAAATTAGGTCATTTGAGCGAAGCATGTTGAAGCCGAGTGCGAGGCTTTTGCCTGACATCACTCCGTCCTTCGATACCTGTGCTGCACGCATATCGACTTCTTCTTCATCAAGGAAGACGCCAAGATCGCCTGGATCTGAGAAGTCGAGGAGTGTAGTCAGAAACGTTGCTGATGCGATGCTTGCATCCCGCTTCTTCTGCATCACGCCGAGAGCTGATCCGAGAATGGTCCCGCCGATACACCATGCCACTGCGTTCATTTTCTTTTCACCGGTGACTTCTTTGACAACTCGTGTTGCCTCGAAAATACCGTCTTGGACGTAGTCGTCCCAGCCAATATGGCTGTACTCAGGAGTCGTGTTTGCCCATGAAATTAGGAAGACCGTATTGCCTTGATCGACACACCATTTCACATATGAATTCGCTGGCTGAAGATCGAGGATGTAAAACTTGTTGATACATGGCGGCACGATCAACAGCGGACGTTGATGTACGGTCTCTGTTGATGGCTTGTACTGAATCAATTCGAACAAGTGATTGCGGAATACAACTGATCCCTCAGAGACACCGATGTTTTCACCGAGCACGAATGCTGATTCATCTGTCATGGTAATACGACCTTTCTCAAGGTCCGTCATGAGGTTCTGAAGTCCATCCACCAGACTTTGGCCATTTGTCTCCATTGCTTCTTTCAAGACATCAGGATTCAGCGTGACAAAGTTTGATGGACTCATCGCATCGATAAAATACTGGGTGTAGAACTTCAGTTTGTCCTTTTCCTTTCCTTCGACGGGAAGCGCGTCAGTCGACTTACTGAGAACATCAGCAGTGAGGAGGTATGATTGCTTGATGAAATCAAAGACTGGAAGTTTCGACCACTCATCTGAATCAAATCGACGATCTTTTTGCGGTTGAAAGTTCATCGTGCCGCTCATCAAGTCAGTCCATAATTTGAACTGGTCTTGCTGATATTTTGTCACCATTTCCAGCCAGCCTTGCGGATTTGTCCATGGCTGCATGACCAACTGAGTCCAGACATCAGTCAGATTTTTTACGATATCTGCGGTGTCTTCAGAGCGCATCAAACCCTGCAGAAGACGCTTACTCTCTGCGTTCATGGATTCGAATAATTTTTCCGGTGCTTGCTGATTCTCAGTGCTCACGTCCGTGTCCTCTCAAAATTGAAGTCGATAGTTTATTGTGCAGCGCAATAAAAGGAAAGCCGACAAAGAGAATTCCTTGTCGGCTGTCGGGCATTTGCCCTTAGAACATGTGTTGTCCGCCGTTAATCGCGAGGTTTGAACCTGTCACAAATGCAGCACGCTCAGAGGCGAGGAAAGCCACTGCATAGGCAATCTCATCAGGGTTGCCGAGACGTCCAACCGGGATTGTTGACGCAATCTTCTCGAGAATTTCATCGCCAATGGCTGCAACCATTGCTGTCATGATGTAGCCAGGACTCACAGTATTTACGGTGACACCTTTTGATGCGACTTCTTGAGCGAGTGATTTTGTAAAACCATGCATACCTGCCTTCGCAGCTGCATAGTTTGATTGACCAAATTGTCCTTTTTGACCGTTGACCGAGCTGATGTTGATCACGCGGCCCCACTTCTCTTCGAGCATTCCGTTGATCACAAGGCGTGTCATGTTGAAGACCGAACGTAAGTTCGCATGCATCACCTGATCCCATTGTTCGAGGGTCATCTTACGGAAAGTCGAATCGCGCGTGATTCCGGCGTTGTTGACTAGGCAATGAATATTGCCGTGTCTCTCAACGATTCCCTCGATACATTGACGAGCAGATTCAGAGTCAGATACATCGCCATAAGCGACATCAAATTCGAAACCAGCTGCGCGCTGTTCTTCTTGCCACGCCTTGGCTTTGTCGTGGTTGCCGCCTGAGTTGTATCCAGCAACAACTGTAAATCCCTGAGTAAAAAGTTCTTGGCAGATAGCGGTTCCGATACCACCAGTACCACCTGTGACTAGTGCAATACGCTTAGACATGCTGAGCTCCGTGCAGTTCTTATTAAAAAAGCAGTACCATTAGTCACCGGATTCAAGAGAGATGCAAGCGTGTCTGACCCAAAGTCGCCCACTCCATTAGTCGCAGAGACCATTGATGCAACCGGCCTGAAATGCCCTGAGCCTGTGATGATGTTGCGAAATGCCTTGCGAAAAGTTGATGCTGGAACCTGCCTCAAACTCGTCGCCACAGACCCGTCGACGCTCCGCGATATCCCGACCATGTGTCGCTTTATGCACCACCAATTGATTTCACAGGAAGAGCTGGATGGGCGCTATGAATTTGTTGTGTCTGCTCGCGCACTTAGCCCGCAAGACTGAAGAAGTCGCTGCCAGTTAGCGATGTGCATTTTGAGCTCTTCTCGAAGCTCCCTTCGATAGCCTGGTGGCAACGCGAGTAGCGCGTCGACCAAGATGTCATGCGACCAGAGTGTGATCGGTAGTGCAGCCCAGACGGAGTTCAACTCATCAAGTCCTCGCGTGATCGATGACAGCTTTGGTTGGATTGTGTCGCCAAAGTAATTTCGGATAAATATTTGCATATTCCGACCACGTTCTGTCGGCGTTCCCATCGGGCATATTTGGTTTGCCGCCAAGGCTGACCGCTGCAATGTATTTGCTGCTTGAAGCCATATGCGTGCTTCGATGATGGCTTGGTGCAACGTCCCATGGTGTTGTGTTTGACTCCACCCATAGAGTGATTCTTCAAGCTTGGTGGTCGTCTCAGTCGATGGTGGAGCGATGTTTTGTAGCGCCTGGGTCATCAACTGTGCGACGGGTTGGGTTCGATTAAGGTATGCGATCCGACTCTCGGCTAGAGTGGCAAACGGTTTGTTTATCTTGGAGTGGAGACGATCTGCCTCTTCGCTCTGAGTTAACAGTTTAATCACTGAGGCCTCAACATCTTTGGCCTTTGCAGTTCGGGCTTCTTGAAACCACTCCTCGCCATCAAATGAACTGCATTGATCGAGGCCAGATTTCAGTGCCCATTCATAGATGAGTCGGGTGGATTCTTGCTTTTGTCGACCAAGACTCGAGTTGCGTTCTGCAATCAGTGGGAGCAACCCACATTCTCCGAGTTCCAAAGCATCACCAAAACCGATGCGTGTATCGCTCAGACCAAGATCAGGAGTTTGGGCTTTAATTGGGGGTTGGGGAGGCAGGTCAATCTGATCCTGTCCAAGGATAGAGGCAATTCGATCCAGATCATTCTGGTCAGGTGCGAACGAACTCTCCGTCCAATCACAGCCGACTAAAAAGAGTGCGAGTAGCCAGATCAGTTTCGATAAAATGATACATACCCTCTATAACGCGTTGTGCAGTGGCTGGAGGCCGCTCTTTCATTTCTATGTATGCGTTTTCTAAGTTCTCAAGGAAAATAGATGAAGCAGGACGGCCAGAGAAATCATCGAGGCTTGGAGAAAAAGGAATATTCCAAACTTCGCAAAAGAGTTTTTCGAGTCCCTGAGGTCTTGCTTCGACCTCCTCAAATTGAAGTTGCTCATCAGCACTGCGGCCACAAGGGGCATACCAGAAGCCAAAATCATCGATCATTCTTCGCTTGGATCCGGCTAGACAGTAGTGCGCCAGTTCGTGGAAAAGGCTCCGGATGTAATCATCTCGAAAAAAAAGAATTGCAGGACTATTCTTTTTTGGTGCTTGATAAAAAGGCTCAGGAGCACCGCCTTCAATACGTAGCTCTGGGAGAATGTGTTTTAACGCGCGAATCACTGCGTTTAATAAGGCTTGCTCAGGCATTAGAGGATCATCATTGATGGCATGGTTGTGGATTGTACTTGGATTGCTTGCTGTCGTGGGATCGATCACATGGATTCTTCCCTCGCCAATGGAGCGTCGCCAAGGTGAACGCCGCATGGCTGCTTTGAAACTTGGCATGAAGGTCCGCATGCTGTCAGTGGATGATTGGGTTAAAGAGCGACTCGATGTTGTGCAGTTATCTCAGTACTTGATTTGGACTGATAAAAAGCCGCGCAGTGCATCCTTATGGCGGGTTCCTGACAGAGATGAACCTTGGGCATCACCACCAGATGCACATAGCTGGGACTTGTTGTCTGGAGAATTTGGAGAACTACTCGACTCTCTCCCAAACGATATTGTGGGTGTCGGTGCTGAGAATGGATGTGTTTGGGTGGCTCTGGATGATGCCAAGGCTACTGTTGAGCCTGATGCGATTAAGCCGTTGCTCGATCAAGTATTAACTGTATTGGCAAAGCGTTGATGAATTTATTCAACGAAAACTTGAGTCTCTTCACGTTCTCCCGTATTGCTAAAAAAGAAAGAGATGCTTGCATCAATGGGCCGTTTGCTTTTTCAATGCACGCCTGAAACCAACTCACTGATTGAGAGTATTTAGAAAATCCATGGGAAAATCGCTGGTCATTGTAGAGTCTCCGGCTAAAGCCAAGACAATTAACAAGTATCTCGGCTCGAACTACGTCGTTAAATCGAGTGTAGGTCATATTCGTGATTTGCCGACGTCTGGATCAGCAACTTCTGAGAAAACTCCAAAATCATCGACATTGTCGAAAGAAGAAAAGGCGAAGCAGCAATTAATCCGTCGGATGGGAGTTGATCCAGAGCATGGTTGGAAAGCGCGCTACGAAATCCTTCCTGGTAAAGAAAAGGTGGTGGCTGAGCTTAAGAAACTTGCAGCACAAGCGGACCATATCTATCTAGCGACCGATTTGGATCGTGAGGGGGAGGCGATTGCTTGGCATTTACAAGAAACCATTGGCGGTGATCCAGCGAAGTATCAGCGTGTGACATTTTCTGAGATTACCAAGTCGGCCATTGAGGCAGCTTTCAGTAAGCCATCCTTAGTCAATGTTGATCGCGTGAATGCGCAACAAGCACGGCGTTTTCTGGACCGAGTAGTCGGTTATATGGTGTCGCCGCTCCTCTGGGCTAAGATTGCCCGAGGACTTTCCGCGGGTCGCGTGCAGTCTGTGGCTGTTCGTCTGGTCGTCGAGCGCGAACGATCGATTCGTGCGTTCGTACCTGAAGAATACTGGGAAATCTTTGCTGATTTGACGCACCAAAAAGCTGAGTCCCGTTTCCAAGTCACGGAATTTCAGGGCAAGGCATTCAAGCCCGTCAATGGCGATCAAGCGAAAGCAGCAACTGACGCACTCACTGGTGCACACTTCACAGTTGCTGAGCGTGAAAGTAAGCCTGGGAAAACTCGTCCGCCGGCGCCATTTATTACCTCAACACTGCAACAAGCGGCCAGCCAACGCTTAGGTTTTGGTGTGAAGAAAACGATGATGCTTGCGCAGCGTTTGTATGAGGCTGGCTTGATCACCTACATGCGAACTGATTCCACTTATCTGTCCAATGATGCGATTTATGCAGCCCGAGGATTGATCGAATCTGAGTTTGATGCGCGTTACCTGCCTGAGAAACCGAACTATTATGCAAACCGTGAAAATGCCCAGGAGGCTCACGAGGCAATTCGTCCATCCGATGTTCGGAAGAAAGGTTCTGAACTGAGCTCGGTTGAACGAGACGCACAACGTTTATATGAACTCATTTGGCGCCAGTTTGTCGCCTGCCAAATGACTCCGGCGGAATATCTGACAACCACTATCAAAGTTGAAGCGAACGGCTATGGGTTGAAGGCGCGTGGAAAAGTAACAACCTTCCCAGGCTATCAAGCAGTATCGCCACCAGGTGGAAAAGGTGATGACGCGGCAGAGCTTCCAGATGTTCAAGTGGGTGATGTGCTCGATCTTGCGAGTCTTGATCCGCAACAAAAATTTACCTCGCCTCCAGCTCGATTTAACGAAGCGTCTTTAGTGCGTGAGCTCGAGAAACAAGGGATTGGCCGTCCATCGACCTATGCTGCCATTATTTCAACGATCCAGGATCGTGGTTACGTTGAAATGGAGGGTCGCCGATTATTTGCGACGAAGATGGGCGAAATCGTTACAGATCGTTTGGTTGAGAATTTCAGTGATTTGATGAACTACGATTTCACAGCCGGAATGGAAGATTCGCTCGATGATGTAGCGGAGGGGCGTAAGGACTGGCTGGGCCTTTTGGATGAGTTTTACAGTCAGTTTAAGCAAACTCTCGATCAAGCTGCGAGCCCAGAGGGAATGCGTCCGAACACGCCGACAGAGACGAATATTTCTTGCCCGACATGTAGCCGGCCGATGATGATTCGTACCGCTACAACCGGCGTTTTCCTGGGGTGCTCAGGGTATCAATTACCGCCGAAAGAGCGTTGTAAAACAACCATTAACCTAACCCCTGGTGATGAGGCGATTGCCGAGGGTGAAGAGGCTGAAACTCTTGCCTTAATGGAAAAGCAACGTTGTCCGATTTGTCAGACCGCGATGAACTCCTACCTTATCGATGAGAAACGAAAACTCCATGTGTGCGGAAACAATCCAGATTGTTCTGGTCATGTCATTGAGGAAGGGCAATTCAAAATTAAGGGGTACGAAGGTCCATCAATCGAGTGCGATAAGTGTGGCAATGAGATGCAGTTGAAGACTGGTCGATTTGGCAAATTCTTCGGGTGTACTAATACTGAGTGTAAAAATACGCGCAAACTACTGAAGAATGGTCAAGCCGCTCCACCGAAGATGGACCCGATTCCAATGCCTTGGTTGAAGTGCCAAAAGGTCGATGACACGTACGTGTTGAGAGATGGCGCGAGCGGTTTATTCCTCGCGGCGAGCGGATTCCCGAAAAATCGCGAGACGCGTGCACCCTTAGTGTCTGAACTTTTGAAAGTAAAGGATCAGCTCGATCCAAAATATCAGTTTATTTTGGCTGCTCCAGTCAGTGATCCTGACGGCAATCCATCTCAAGTTCGATTCTCACGCAAAGCCAATGCGCAATATGTCATGAGTGAAGTTGATGGAAAGGCGACGAAGTGGAAAGTGACCTATGAGAATGGGCGCTGGTCTGAAGGCTGATGCGACCCGTTAGGACTCGTCGTCGTGTGCTCGAGTCACTTGCAAAGACTAAAGCACTGATTGCGATCAAAGCAGACAGTCGGTTACAGCATCACGCGCTTTGCGAGGCTGTGCTCAATCAGATGGAGGCGACTTGGATTGCGTTGGTTCGGCAAGTCGGTGATGCGCATGGACTCAAGCCTGAGATGATCCATTCGTTAACAGACCTGAAAGAGCAATTGTCCGGTAGACAGTTGGTCTCTCTGGAGGCGCAAAAACTTGATGCTTTAAGTTCTGATCAAGGGAGTTGGTTAGCCTCATTTTGGGCGCATCGGGGCAAAGTGTCGTGTCCAGACGAAGTGTCGGAATCAACAGATGTAGACCGAATTCCGATGACAGATACCAGCGGAATCGACCGGATAAGAAACGAGCGTTATGCCCCCTGGGTTAATGAGCTCTCGGATCTTGTCGGCGAATTTCAAAACCGATTCGATGAGTCTTAGATCGCTGTGCGAATGACTCCGACCGCGTGTCCTTCAATAAAGAACTCAGAATCGGGTGCAATAGTGATCGGGTCGTAATTCTGATTTTCAGCCAGCAATCGAACTCCCTTGGGGCTTCGATCGAGTCGCTTCACCGTCACTTCACCATCAACACGCGCGACGACGACATCACCATGGCGCGCAGTATCTGATTTCCGAACCGCAAGCAGGTCACCGTCAAAAATCCCGATGTCGATCATTGAGTCACCCTGAACGCGAAGCAGATAGTCAGGCGCCGGAGAAAAAAGCTCAGAGCGGACCGGGACTACTTTTTCGATATGAGCGACTGAGTCAATCGGAACACCAGCGGCAACCTTGCCAATGACGGGTAATCCTGGCTCGTCATGATCATCGTCATCAAGGGGGACTAGGCACTGGATCCCACGACTTGCCCCACCCTGCAGCCGAATTGCACCACGCCGTTCTAGCGCACGGAGATGAGATTCGGCAGCGTTGATCGACCGAAAACCAAGTGCATCAGCAATTTCTGCACGAGTTGGTGGTCGACCCTCGTCTCGGATTGATTGCTGGATAACATCCAATACACGGGTTTGGGCTTTGGTTAACTTAATCTCACTCATACTGAATAAATTATCAGTAATTGAGGGAAATTGGAATCACCCAGTAATGAGATGCTCAAGCAGCGCTTTTTGAGCGTGCAATCGGTTACCCGCTTGCGCCCAAACTGTGGCTGTTCGCGAGTCGGAGAAGAGGCCTTCTGCAATCTCTTCACCTTCATGTGCTGGCAGGCAGTGCAGGAAACACGCGTTATCAGCAGCGAGGTCTAACAGAGCAGGCGTAATCTGATACCCATCAAATGCTTTAAGTCGCTCTTTGGCTTCATCTTCTTGTCCCATGCTCGCCCACACGTCTGTGGTGATGACCTGAGCGTTGGCGGCTGCCTCTTCGGGAGTGCTAGCAAAATTGACATGGCCGTTGGCCTTTTCGATCCATTCTGGAGCTGGCTCATACCCTTTAGGCGCTGCGATCGTTAGGTCAAATCCGAATATTCCCGCCGCTTCGAGATAGCTGTGGCAGACGTTATTGCCATCACCAATCCACGCGACCTTGAGGCCCTTAACATCACCAAATACCTCTTGCATCGTTTGGATGTCAGCGAGTAGCTGGCAGGGATGACAACTGTCTGAGAGTCCGTTGATTACGGGAATGGTTGCTGCTCTTGCGAAGCGCTCGAGCTTATCGTGCTCGTCGGTACGAATCATGACCGCGCTGACCATCTCAGATAATACTCGAGCAGTGTCTTCTAGAGGCTCACCTCGCCCGAGTTGTGTGTCGGTTGGCGAGAGGAAAATTGCGGAACCACCGAGTTGAGTCATACCGGCCTCGAAACTAACGCGGGTCCGGGTCGATGACTTCTCAAAGATCATGGCGAGAACGTGTTGTGACAGCGTTCGAGTGAATTCTTTTGCTTGATACGACTTTTTTAGGGCGTGAGCGCGCTCGAGCACTTTAAAAAGTGCTGATTGGGACAAATCATTGAGCGTTAGGAAATCTGTTTTCGCCATAACCGTGTTCCGGAAAAGCGACGCAGTGTACCATTCAGTATTACTCCAAGCGAGCACAGAGAGGAAGAGATGAGCACACTTGAGACGATCAAATCACAAAT
>CAJXTO010000048.1 GCA_913061245.1 uncultured Oceanospirillales bacterium | reverse complement strand
CCACATGCCCGCATAATCTCGGGACCAACGATGGGCAGATTCGCCGAAAACGACATCTGCCCTTTTTTGACGCCAGGGACCGTTTTGGTTGTTACCTCGGCAAGCGCTTGAAATGCCTCGAATCGCGGTTTTTGTGCTTTATCGCTGATCTCTTCGGACCCAAAGAGCACCGTGAGGTTGTTTGCACGTTTGTAATATTCGGGAGACTCAGTAAACGATCGTTTCGTTAGCATAAAAGGCGATGCTTTAGAGGGCGGAGACATCGCCACATGATGTCCTTCAAAAAACACACTCGAATACAGAGCAGCAGAGCCGCCTTCGGCATAACCGACATAACACAATTGAGCTTTGGGTCCATGTTGTTTTCGAACCCACTGGGTCAGATGATGAAATACCTCGACTGACTCAACTCCCCGCCCATAGCGCGAATCAATCTTGTCACTCATCTTGCGAAGTGGTGCATAGAAAGCCACGCCACGATCGGCAAACCATCGTGCTTTAAGCGCGGTGTCTTTTGCATCATTGGATTTTTTACCATTGGCGAATGTTGGATAGTCCATCACCCGAGCACACCGGCAGTGGTTATATAAAATCACTCGAGCTTCTGTGCCATCCCCTCCATGGAACATTCGCCAACCTGGGGCCCCTCTTTCAGACTCGACGACGACCGGATCAAACTGATCTGTAAAAAAAGTCAGTTGCTCGGATCGCTCTCTAAATTCGAGATCGATGTTCTCTATTGCGATCGGCGCTCCTTCAGCAATCGCTTGCATCGAGAAAAGACCCAAGCAAGAACACAGCACACCAATCGAAAAGTTCATATACTTCGCCAATCGCCACAACCTTTGGAGCATACGACCGATGCAACGATTCATTAGCTGTCTCATTCTTTTCCTTACCCCGATTTCTGCATTTGCGATGAGTCATGGTCATACAACGCATGACACCACACATCATGGGAAAGCGCATATGACAAACGATACGCGCCAAGAGGTTGTATTCCCAGCACCTGTATATGAGCACACGTTAAAGAGTATGCGAGAACACTTAGAAGCAGTCCATGCTGTCATTGACGCCGTCGGATCAGGTGATTTTGAAGGCGCGAGCGAAGCAGCCGAACGCGGACTCGGCATTGGTCATCAACATGGACCAGATGGTCTGCAATCAGGTCACGCCTTCATGCCTCCTGGCATGCGAAAGCTTGGTCATCAAATGCACATGAATGCGCGTGATCTTGTAGTGACTCTTCGAAATGCAGATGTCACCGGAGATACACAGAAGGTTCTCAAATCACTTAAAGAAGTCACCGCACAATGCGTGGCATGTCACCAAGCATATCGACTAAAAAAAGGCGATTGAGTCGCTTGGAAAAGCACTATTTAACCCAACTGTCATAGCATCAGGAGGGTAACCTATGAAATATGTATTGACTGTAATCATCAGCGCGACCTTATCGGTGAACGCATTTGCACATGAAGGGGCTGAAGGCGTTATTAAAGAGCGCATGGATCGTTTTAAAGAAAACAAAGAAGCCATGAAAGCGATCAAAGGCAACTTAAGCGGTGATGCTGCCGTGATTGCCCAAAAGGCATCAGAGATCGAAGCCTGGGCCAATGAGATGGTCAATTTTTTCCCTGAAGGATCTACGCAGTCTCCATCAGAAGCGCTGCCAGCGATCTGGGATAACTTCGATGATTTCACAGCCAAAGCATCTGCTAACGCAAAAGCGGCAGCGAATTTAAAAACGCTTGCTCAGTCGGGAGCCGACGCGGGAGCGCTGACCAATGGATTCAAAGCGCTCGGTAAAACATGTAAGGACTGCCATAACGATTACAAAGAGTAATTCCTAATGACAACGCGTCGTTCTTTCTTAAAAGCTTGTCTGGCCACACCGCTCTTGGCCGCAGCACCGAGTCTGACACTAGCAACGACAAACAATCCGTTTGTGCTTAAAGCAGCCAAAGCGAGCAAGCGACTCGTCCCTGGCGATGAATACCAGGATGCAACTGTTTGGGCGTTTAACGGGTCGGTTCCGGGACCTGAGCTTCGGTTTAAAAAAGGCGACACGATTTCTTTAGACTTTATCAACGAACTCGAAGAAGGCTCATCCATCCACTGGCATGGCATCCGAAACATTAATGCGATGGATGGTGTTGCGGGTCTCACGCAACCTGAGGTCATGCCAAGCGGTCAGTTCCGTTATGAGTTTCCTCTCAATGATTCAGGCACCTACTGGTATCACAGCCACGCCAAAACCTGGTCGCAAGTTGCACGAGGATTGTACGGCCCACTTATTGTGGAAGATGAATCAGATCCTCTAGTCGATCACGACATTGTATTGATGATCGACGATTGGTTACTTGCGAACGACGGAACGATTGATGAGGCATCATTTGGCTCATTACACGACTGGGCTCACGGTGGCCGTCTCGGTAATTGGCTCACCGTCAATGGCGAGTCACATCCAACGATTGAAGTGTCTAAAAATTCCCGCATTCGGATCCGCTTCATTAATGCAGCCAACGCCCGAATCTTTGGTCTCAATATTCCAGCAACAGCATTTCTAATTGCGGAAGATGGATATCCAGTTCCAGTCCAACCATCTCAAGATTTGGTTCTAGCGCCAGCTCAGCGAGCTGACTTTATTGTGGATCTCGGTGAAGACGACATCACTATCAATGAAGTATCGAATAATGGTCCCTACCCTGCCGTGACATTGAAAGTTGTCGAACCCAAGACACCTCTCGTTCCTAAAGATGTTTTGAAGCAACCAACGCTTGAATCGCCCCCGCAATCGATTGACGTCTCAATTCCGCTGCACATGCAAGGTGGAGCCATGGGTAATTTACGTGAAGCGACTTTTAAAGGGCAGATGCTCCCCATCCGCGAACTCGCACAGACCTACAAGAAAGCCTGGGCATTCAATGGAACCATTTCGGACCATCATGACCACCTAGCCAAAATCGAACGGAACCAAGTCGTCAGCATTGAAGTCTGGAATGACACGCGATGGAGACATGCGATGCATTTGCACGGTCATCATTTCTGGATTCAGACAGAAGACGGAACGTTCCTTGATGGAAAGCGTGATACCTACTTATTCGAACGTGGTGAGAAAGCCAATCTCGTTTTTATCGCAGATAACCCAGGGCTTTGGTTATTCCATTGCCACATGCTCGAACATCATGCTGCAGGAATGGCCGCTGTTATTGAGATCAGTTAACCGAAAGCAGATAGTGTTGTATAAAGGTTGAAACCCAACACGATAAGAAAAAACGTCATGCAGACCCGTCATATCCCATTAGCAAATACCGAATTGAGCGCCGTCGGCATCGGCGCAATGTCCTTCGCAGATTTCTATGGTCCAGTCACTGAAGAGCAAGCACACGCGATTCTGGACAAAGCGCGCGCCTCAGGGATCAATCACATTGATACCGCAAATATCTACGGGCGAGGAAATTCCGAAACCTTTATTGGAAACTATTTAAAGGCTCATCCGGGTGCGCGTGATGAATTTTTTATCGCGACCAAAGCTGGCATTGGATCGAAACCAGAGACCAAAGAGCGTTTCTTTAGTAATGAACCAAGCTATCTTCGCGGTGAACTCGAAAAAAGTTTGGGACGACTCGGCATCGACTGTGTCGATCTTTTTTACATCCATCGGCGAGATCGTGAGCATTCAATTGAGCAAGTAATGGAAACGCTCATGCGTTTCAAGGAAGAGGGACTCATCAAAAATATTGGGCTCTCTGAAATCGCACCAACGACCCTTGAGCGCGCATGGTCCGTTGGACCTGTGACAGCGGTTCAATCAGAGTACTCTCTTGCAACCAGAAGCCCTGAATTAGGCCTCCTGTCGCGTTGCCAACGCCTCGGAACGACCTTTGTTGCATTCTCACCAGTCGGTCGAAGTATTCTGACTGATAAGCCAAGACTGCCCCACGAGGTCCCAAATCTTCCATGGCTCAAGACCAATCCCAGGTTCTTAAGTCCAAACCTTGAATTCAATATCGAAGCCGTCGACCCACTGCGTGAATACGCCAAGTCTCTGGGCAAAACGACAGCGCAGCTTGCAGTGAGCTGGGTGCTTTCAAAAAGCCAAAACATCATCACGATTCCTGGAACCCGCTCAGTTGAGCACTTGGAGGCTCACATCCGCGCCGCCAATGAGCCGTTGACTGAACAACAAATTCAACAGTGCGAAGACATTTTAGAAGTGGGTTGGTGTCATGGCGATCGGTATTCAGATGCCAACTGGCTTGGTCCAGAGAAGTACTGTTAATTATCTGGATCGGACGAGTTTTCGTTGGATGAACGTTGTTGCATCAGATATTGAATCTGACATTGACCACACTGGAAGTCATCTTCCAGTATGCGCTCTTTAAGCGCCTCATCAGATTCGAAGTCATCTGAGTCGATTAGCCGACAAAGACAAACGATCACGACATCCACCCTCTAACCGAAAACCAAAATGTGCCCTTCGAGGGTCAATGCTACTGAGAAAAGCGAAATGACGACACCAATCTTCAAGAATCTCTGGCCAACGCAGTTGATGGAAATCACCCTACCCGGTCACGACCAAGCCAATCCGATCTTGGCTGATCACATCGAAAAACTCGATATTCAGAAAGCGCAGATGACAACAGATTATCTAAGCGACAATTTATTCGATGAACAGCACCCAGTGATTCAGTGGCTCAAACAGTCAGTGCAACGTGCTGTTGTCGATTACGCGCAAAACTTGGGGATCGACTACAGCCTCGATTTTGCTATTCAAGCGTGGGCGAATGTGAACCGGATGGGGGATTATCACAACCTACATAACCACCCGCATGCTTGGTTAAGCGGCACCTATTATGTTGCAGTTCCGGAACACGATACGCTGCCCTCTGGCCGTGATGACCGGACACCAAACTGCATCAGCTTTTACGACCCAAGACCGCAAGCGAATATGAATGCCATTCGAGGGGACGGACAAATTGATCCGGAACATCGGGTCAAACCAACACCCGGACAATTATTGCTATGGCCTGCATTCCTGCATCACTTGGTGCACCCAAACCTCTCCCACGAAACACGCATTTCAGTAAGCTTCAATGTCGTGCTTCGTTGGAAGGATGAGTATCTACCGGACTGACGATTAAGCGATTGCCTCTGCAATCGCTTGTCCAACCTCTTGCGTATTGGCTGAGCCTTTCATATCTGGTGTACGTGGGCCTGTCTCTAACACGCCTTCAATTGCAGTCATGATATCGGCAGCCGCCGCACCCTCACCCAAATGATCAAGCATCATCGCCCCGCTCCAAATCATACCGATCGGGTTTGCGATATTTTTACCGTAGATATCTGGAGCCGAGCCATGAACAGGCTCAAAAAGTGACGGGAAGTTGCGCTCTGGATTGATGTTGGCTGATGGTGCGATACCAATGGTTCCAGTACACGCAGGGCCTAAGTCAGACAAGATATCCCCGAACAGATTTGACGCCACAACGACATCAAAGCGATCTGGATTCATCACAAAATGCGCCGTCAAAATATCGATGTGATATTTATCAGTTGTGCACTCTGGATACTGTTTCGAAATCTCTGCAAAACGGCGATCCCAATACGGCATCGAAATCGAGATTCCATTGGATTTTGTTGCTGACGTCACATGCTTTTTGTCACGCGTTTTAGCGAGCTCAAAGGCATACTTCATGATTCGATCAACGCCGCGGCGGGTGAATACAGATTCCTGCAAAGCGAATTCGTGGTCGGTGCCTTCATTCATAATTCCGCCGACACTTGAGTATTCGCCTTCACTGTTCTCACGAACCACATAAAAATCGATATCACCAACCTGGCGATTTGCTAATGGTGACGGAACACCTGGCATGAGTTTCACAGGACGCAAACACACGTACTGTTCAAACTGACGACGGAATTGAATCAGTGAACCCCACAGTGAAATGTGATCAGGAACAGTCTCAGGCCAACCAACAGCACCATAATAGATTGCGTCGTAATCCATCATGATCTCTTTCCAGTTGTCCGGCATCATCTGACCGTGTTCGAGATAGTAGTCGCAGGATGCAAAATCGAAGTGATCGAATGTCAGATCCAGTTGATGTTTCCGTGCAACGGCATCCAATACACGGATTCCTTCGGGCATGACTTCCTTGCCAATGCCATCACCAGCTAAAACAGCAATTCGATATGAACTCATAGATCACCTCTTTGATAACGGAACCGGCATGATAAATCACACCGGCTCCGATCAGGGATCTTATTTTGAAATGATCTCTGGGCCCATCACCAAAGTTGGCAACCAAGTTGAGAGCCAAGGGACGTAGGTGACCAGAATGAGGAACACAAACAATACAGCCACAAATGGAGCCGCTGCTTTAACAACTCGCGCGAGACTCATGCCAGTAATACCCGAGGTCACAAACAGATTGAGCCCAATGGGCGGGGTGATCATCCCGATTTCCATGTTCACAACCATGATAATACCCAAGTGAATTGGATCGATACCGAGCTCCATTGCGATTGGGAATACCACCGGCGCGACGATCAAAAGAAGACCCGAGGGTTCCATGAACTGGCCACCAAGTAGGAGCAAGATATTGACCGCAATCAGGAACGTGAACCAGTTGAAGCCAGCGCCCAACATCCACTCTGTGATTGTTTGCGGAATTCGCTCTGCGGCCAATGTATGCGCGAATAAGAGCGCATTTGCGATGATGAACATCAGCATGACTGTTGTTTTGGTCGCATCCAAAATGACGCGCTTAGTCTCTTCACCGCCCAATGCTGGGAAGAAACCTTTCGCCATAATGCCGAAGTTACGTCCCCAAATCACAAGTCCTTGATTGGTCAATGACAACATGCGCGCCGGGCTTGACGTCTGACCACGCCAAGTCAAATACCAGATCATGAGCGCTAGTGATGCAATCAGTGACCATTGGAATCGAGCGCCCAGAGTCACACCTTCGACATCCGACAGCGCGAAGAAAGACAGAATCAAGCAAACGAGTAGGAAGGTGACTCCGTAGACCGTCGCTTTAAAGCCGACCACCGCATCAGGAGAGTCAGTCTCTCGAACCCAAGGCTCTTCCTTGAACGGTCCCATGTCTCGATAGATAAAGAGAGCAACGAATGCAGAATACACTGCAGCGGCAGCGGCAGCTTCAGTTGGCGTGAACACACCACCGTAAATTCCACCCATGATGATCACAATGAGGAACAGACCCCAGAACGCATCTTTACCACCGGACACGAGCTCACCCATGCCCTTCCACTCTTCAGCTGGAAGATTCTTATAACGGGCAACGACATAAATCGCGACCATCAACATCAGACCAGCCAACGCGCCCGGAATAACACCAGCCAAGAACATCCGACCGACAGACACATCTACAGATGCTGCATACACAACCATCACAATTGATGGTGGTATCAAAATACCGAGAGTACCGGCGTTTGCGATAATTCCTGATGCAAACTCTTTCGAATATCCAACCTGGCGCATCCCAGCAATAGCAATCGTACCGATTGCAACGACTGTTGCTGGTGATGATCCAGACAGTGCGGCGAACATCATACAAGCGAGAACCGAGGCCATCGCAAGACCGCCTCTGAAATGCCCAACAGATGCAATCGCAAAACGAATCAGTCGTTTCGCAACACCACCGGTCGACATAAAGCTTGAGGCTAAGATGAAGAAAGGAATCGCTAGCAACGTGTAGTGCGTCCCGACACCAAACAATGAAATCGCAACAGACGACAACGATTCCGTCGTAAATAATGCGACATAAAGAATCGATGACAGACCCAACGATAAACCGACCGGAACCCCGACAAACAAAAAGCCGAGGACCATGGCAAATAGAATTAAGGTTTCCATGCGACTTAGTCCTTCAAAGCGTCTTTGTTTTCGTTCACAAGATCTTCAGCCTCGTGACCCGCAATCACCATGTCACGTTCACCACGATAGATTTGCACCATCGCCTGAAGACTTCGGAATGACAAAAGTGCCAAACTGATTGGCAAAATGATGAGCACCAACCAACGCTGAACACGGTCTTTGACATCGAAGGTTTCCTGAATCCAAACAGGCCAGCGTAACTCTTCTGTACCGATATTAATTTTGTACATTTTCGCCCAGTACTCGATTGCACCAGACCGGGTTTCAACACCCACTGCCTGAAGCCATGAAGCATCAAGCAAAATTAATCCGTAGACCAACCCAGTTCCAGCGCCAAAAATCGCCAACCATTTTGCGATCGGCTTCGGGACAGCCTTTACTAAAATATCCACGCCCAAATGTGAGCTTCGTTTGATGCCATAACTCATCCCGACCAGAATGAGCCAAGAAAATGTCACCATCGTAAATTCAAGAGCGGCAGACCATCCGGTATTAAAACCATACCGCGCGATCACCTGGCCAAAAGATACAACGGTCAATAAAACCATCAGAAGAACAAGAAGATTGTCTTCCAGTTTATCGACTGCTTGAGGTGAAAAGCGCTCCCAAATAAATAGAAGTATCACCATCCCAAGTAACAAAAGATGAGGAGTATACCCGGACATCTTGAAACCCTCTTGAAACAGAAAAAAGGGGGACGTATCCCCCTTTAATCACATAGAAATAGAATTAAGACGCGGCAGCTGCAGCGATGATGTCTGCACCGATTTCGTCTTCAAACTGCTTCCAAACAGGCTTCATCGCATCAACCCACTGCTTACGCTGTGCTGGAGTCAATTCGTTGATTTTTCCGCCAGCATCAAGAATGTTCTTGCGGTTGGCTTCTTCTTTCTGCTTCACAGAGTTGTTCGCAGCAACAGTCACTTCATCAGCAATCTGGATGAACTTCGCACGAGTATCCGCATCCAGGCTATCCAAGAACTCTTTTGAAGTCATGAACAAGTAAGCAAGCAACTGGTGGCTTGTTTGAGTTGTGCTGTCCTGAACCTCGAAGAACTTCTTCGTGTAGATGTTTGACCACGTGTTTTCCTGACCATCAACAACGCCTGTCTGCAGTGCGCCATACACTTCAGAGAATGCCATTGGCTGTGGTGAACCACCCATCGCAGCGATCATTGCTTTTGCTACGTCTGAGTTTTGAACACGGAACTTAAGACCATTCGCGTCTGATGGAACGAGCAGTGGCTTGTTGGCAGAGAAGTACTTCATACCACTCATCCAATAACCAAGGCCGACGAAACCAACATCTTCCATAGCATTCAATAGATCTTTACCAGTCTTTGACGCAGTGAACGCCATTGCTGCATCCATATCCTTGAAGATGAATGGAAGATCGAATACACCATATTTCTTAGTGTATGAACCAAACTTTGACAGTGATGGCGCAAGCAACTGAACGTCACCTAAAAGCAGGGCTTCAAGTTCTTTTGAGTCACCGAACAGTGTGCTGTTTGGATAGACTTCAACACACAGTTTGCCGTTCAAGTCTTTGTTAACGCGCTCAGCGAAGTTATTTGCCGCAACGACTTTAGGGTGAGTTGTACCACCAGTTACGTGTGACAGCTTGACTACTTTCTCACCAGCATCACATGCAGCGAATGAAGCAGAAGCACTGACTGCAAAAGCAACAGCAGAAAGAGTTCCGAGGATTTTTTTCATGTTGTATCTCCGATTGTTTCGGTTTTTTAATTTTGCCAGGGCGGGTAAACCCTTGATCGATATCTGATGGCATGGAGTGCCTTAATCAAGATAATCGAAGGGTAACAGTGTAGTCGGTACAATTCACGCAAATTATTCGCGAGAGGCCTGCATCCTCTGCCTTCCCTGCTGTTGCTCGCAAATACATTCGACTGAATTCGATTTGATAGTCCCACACAAGCTTCTTTTGAGATTCATGGGTCAGGTAAATTGTTTCCTCATGGGAAATGGAGCTTCACGGTAAACAACGAGCGTTTTTTCGCGCGAAACAATGTTTTTTCATCAAACCGTCATAAAGGCGAAAAATAGGCAATTAACCCTTTAAATATCAATGATTTATTTATGTAGTACAAGGCTTCATTGCAAAGTCCGCTTTACCTACAAGTTATTGATATATAACGTAAAAAATCGATTTTCAACAACGAGCGTTGTTTCGCGCGAAGCAAAGA
>CAJXTO010000047.1 GCA_913061245.1 uncultured Oceanospirillales bacterium | reverse complement strand
AGTTTTCAGGGTCACCCTGAAGCGAGCCCGGGGCCGCACGATGTGGCGCCATTGTTTGACCAATTTATCGCGAACATGGAGGCCCGCTAATGCCAAAACGTACCGATCTTGAATCGATTCTAATTATCGGCGCGGGTCCGATTGTTATTGGACAGGCGTGTGAGTTTGACTACTCGGGTGCGCAGGCGTGTAAAGCGCTTCGTGAGGAAGGCTACCGAGTCATTCTCGTGAACTCCAACCCCGCCACGATTATGACCGATCCAGCAATGGCTGATGCGACATACATCGAGCCAATCCGTTGGCAGTCAGTTGCAAAGGTGATTGAGAAAGAACGTCCCAGCGCGTTGTTGCCAACCATGGGCGGCCAGACTGCACTGAATTGTGCTCTGGATTTGGATCGTGAAGGTGTTCTCGAAAAGTATGGTGTTCAGTTAATCGGCGCGAATGCCGATGCGATTGATAAGGCTGAAGATAGAGATCGTTTTGATAAGGCGATGAAGGCGATTGGCCTCGAAACGCCACGTAGCCACATTGCACATACGATGGAAGAGGCACGCGCTGCGGCCGATGATCTTGGATTCCCTTGTATTATTCGTCCATCGTTCACGATGGGCGGATCAGGTGGCGGCGTTGCTTATAATCGTGAAGAATTCGAAGAGATTTGCGAGCGTGGTCTCGACTTATCACCAACAAATGAGTTGTTGATTGATGAATCACTGCTTGGTTGGAAAGAGTATGAGATGGAAGTGGTGCGGGACCGCAAGGACAACTGCATCATCGTCTGTTCGATCGAAAACTTTGATCCAATGGGTGTGCACACAGGCGATTCAATTACGGTCGCACCGGCTCAGACCCTAACGGATAAAGAATATCAAATCATGCGAAATGCTTCGGTGGCAGTTTTGCGTGAAATCGGTGTAGAAACTGGTGGCTCTAACGTTCAGTTTGGTGTGAATCCAGAGAACGGTCGCTTGGTGGTGATCGAGATGAACCCGCGTGTATCGCGCTCATCAGCACTCGCGTCGAAAGCGACAGGCTTCCCGATTGCGAAAGTGGCTGCCAAATTGGCTGTCGGCTATACCTTAGATGAGCTGGCGAATGAGATTACGGGCGGGGCAACGCCTGCGTCGTTTGAGCCATCGATTGATTACGTGGTCACCAAAGTTCCTCGCTTTACGTTTGAAAAATTCCCGCAAGCCGATAGCCGTTTAACCACGCAGATGAAATCTGTTGGTGAAGTTATGGCGATTGGCCGGAGCTTCCAAGAATCGATGCAAAAAGCATTGCGTGGTCTAGAGATTGGTGTGAGTGGACTCGATCCGACGTTTGAGTGGGATTCTGATGAGTCTGTCCAGGCGATGCGGCATGAGCTTGCAAACCCAGGCCCACGTCGCTTGTGGTGCGTTGCTGATGCTTTCCGTAGCGGTATGAGCGTTGAGGATGTGTACCAGGTTTCAAAAATCGATCCGTGGTTCCTTGTGCAAATCGAAGATTTGATTTGGGACGAAGCACGTCTTACAGAGATGGCTTTGTCCGATTTGGATCGTGACTCATTGTGGCGTTTGAAACGCAAAGGATTTTCGGATAAGCGCTTAGCGACACTTCTTGATGTGTCCGAAAAAGAGTTGCGCGAACGGCGTTTAAAGCTGGATGTTCGTCCGGTTTATAAACGCGTCGACACCTGCGCTGGTGAGTTTGCGACACCAACTGCTTATCTCTATTCAACCTATGAAGACGAGTGTGAAGCGAATCCATCGAGTCGTGACAAAATCATGGTTTTGGGTGGTGGTCCGAACCGGATCGGTCAAGGAATTGAGTTCGATTATTGCTGTGTTCATGCTGCGTTTGCGATGCGTGAAGATGGGTATGAAACCATCATGGTTAACTGTAACCCAGAGACTGTCTCGACGGACTATGACACGTCAGATCGCTTGTTCTTCGAGCCAGTAACGCTCGAAGATGTGCTCGCAATCGTTGACATCGAACAACCGAAAGGCGTGATTGTGCAATTTGGTGGGCAGACACCATTGAAGCTTGCGCGCGAGCTTGAGGCTTCTGGAGTGCCAATTATTGGCACATCACCCGAAGCGATCGACCGCGCTGAAGACCGCGAACGGTTCCAGCAAATGGTGACGCGCTTAGGTCTCAGACAACCAGCAAATGCAACAGCACGCAGCCTTGAAGAGGGTTTGACGCTCGCTGAGAGTATCGGGTTTCCGCTGGTTGTTCGGCCATCCTATGTTCTTGGTGGGCGTGCAATGGAAGTGGTTTCGAACCTGTCTGAGTTGAAGCGTTATCTCCAGGATGCGGTAGTGGCAAGCGATGACTCTCCCGTACTCTTGGATCACTTCCTTGATCCAGCGATCGAAATTGATGTGGATGCGGTCAGTGACGGCGAGCATGTTGTGATTGGTGCCATCATGGAACACATCGAGCAGGCTGGTGTTCACTCTGGGGACTCTGCATGTTCGCTTCCGCCATACAGTTTGCCAAAACACATTCAGGACGAGATTCGTGATCAAGTGATCCGAATGGCGCGTGAGTTGAATGTTGTCGGCTTGATGAATGTCCAGATGGCTGTGCAGGGCGAGGATGTGTATGTGATTGAGGTGAATCCACGCGCCTCACGAACAGTACCTTTTGTTTCCAAATGTATCGGGGTGTCTCTAGCAAAAGTCGCTGCGCGCTGTATGGCGGGGACGACTCTTGAAGCGCAGGGTATGACTGAAGAATTGATTCCGCCGTACTTCAGTGTGAAAGAAAGTGTGTTCCCATTTGCGAAGTTCCCTGGTGTCGATCCAATCCTTGGACCAGAAATGAAGTCAACCGGCGAAGTGATGGGGACAGGTGATAGCTTTGATGAAGCCTTTGCTAAAGCGCATGCCGCCGCCGGCGATCGGTTGCCAACAATTGGGCGCGCGTTTGTTTCTGTCCGTGACGCAGACAAAGTACGCGCAGGTGCCCTTGCTCAAACTCTGGTCGATATGGGATTTGAGTTAGTCGCCACAGGTGGAACGTGTGACTACCTGCAAAATGCAGGGATTGCTTGTGAGCGCGTGAATAAAGTGATGGAAGGTCGTCCAAACATTGTTGATATGATCAAAAATGACGCCATTGCATTTATTGTGAATACAACTGAAGGTCGACAAGCGATTACTGATTCTGCAACGATACGTCGATCAGCGTTAAACCATAAAGTTTGTTATACGACGACGCTAGCCGGTGGTGAGTCGATCGTTCGCGCGTTGAAGTTTGGTGATGAGCGTGAGGTGCGCCGCCTCCAAGATCTTCATCGTCGCGTTGAGACAAAATAACAAGGATTTAAATGAGTAAGATACCAATGACTAAGGCCGGAGAGGCATCTCTCCGGGAAGAGCTTCAGCGTTTGAAACAGGTGGAGCGGCCACGCATCGTGGCTGCTATTGCTGAAGCACGTGAGCATGGTGATCTAAAAGAAAATGCGGAATATCATGCGGCACGCGAGCAGCAAGGCTTCTGTGAAGGTCGTATTAAAGATATCGAGGCGAAGCTATCACACGCTCAAGTCATTGATGTCGCGCAAATCGAGAATACTGGCAAAGTGATCTTTGGCGTCACTGTCACGTTGATTAATTTAGATACCGATCAAACAGTGACCTATCAGATTGTTGGTGAAGACGAGGCCGATGTGAAGAATGGAAAAATTTCCGTGACATCACCAATCGCTCGCGGACTCATTGGTAAAGAAGAGGGTGACGAGGTCTCAGTCACGACGCCAGGCGGTGTCGTTGAATATGAAATCGACACCGTTGAGCATCTTTAATTAGATCGGACGGATCAGATTCGATAAACGAGGATTTGGGCGTTCTGCGGCGCGGAAGAGTAAAGCCATCGCCCCGGTCGACTGAACACATAAGGCTCCAGTCTCTTCGCAGAGTGATGCAATTAGGACCTTACGGGTGTCGCGCTCTGCACGAACTTTAATCTTGATCAACTCGTGGTCGTTCAGTGCACGATTGAGTTCCTCAAGTAAACCGGTCGACATACCTTGATCGCCAACCAATACAATCGGCTTCAAGTGGTGTCCAATCGCCCGCATTTGTTTTTTGCGTTCTGGCGTTAACATAGTCGTCTCCATAAACGGGGCGCGCGAGTTTAGAGCAAAACATGGCACGATCCAAGTCCAGCGGTCGCTGGTTAAAAGAACATTTTGATGATCATTACGTTCAAAAAGCGCAAGCAGAGGGCCGTCGGTCGCGAGCGAGCTTCAAATTAGAAGAGGTTCAGGCGAAGGATCAGTTGATAAAGCCTGGCGATGTGGTAGTCGATTTGGGCGCTGCGCCTGGCGGATGGACGGAGTTAGTTGCGGATTGGACGGGCCCTGCTGGACGGGTGTTTGCGCTTGATATTCTACCAATGGACTCAGTCGCTGACGTGGAAATCATCCTGGGTGACTTCACTGAGGAGTCCGTTCTCGAACAATTGATGCAGTCATTGAACGGTGAGCGGGTTGACGTCGTTTTATCGGATATGGCGCCTAACATGTCGGGCAATAAATCTGTGGACCAGCCGAGAGCAATGTATTTGTGTGAGTTGGCACTTGATTTCGCTCGACAGACTTTGAACCCTGGGGGTTCTTTCTTCATCAAAGTCTTCCAAGGCGAGGGTTTTGATGAGTTTTTTCAGGAACTTCGGACGGATTTTACTGTCTTAAAAACACGTAAACCTGACGCATCGCGTTCGCGTAGCCGAGAAACCTATCTTTTAGCGATGGGCTTTCGCGGTTAAACCCCTTTGAATTCGATTGGCTTGCCCAAATAAACGTCTGTATATTGGGGAGCCCGACTCCTCTGAAGGAATGGAGAAGAATATGGCGAGAAATTTGGTTCTGTGGTTGGTAATAGCAGCCGTTTTGTTGACGGTGTTCAACAACTTCAGCGTGGAAACGCAATCACAGCAGATCAACTACTCTCAGTTTGTTGAAGAAGTAAACCGTGATCAGATCCGTCGTGTGATCATCGATGGACAGTCAATTATCGCGACTCGCGCAAATGGCGATGTCTATGAGACTGTGCGTCCAGCGGTACAAGATCCGCGTTTAATGGATGATCTGCTTCAGCACAATGTTGTTGTTGAAGGACGAAAGCCTGAGCAGCAGTCGGTGTGGATGCAGCTACTGGTTGCCGCTTTCCCAGTTTTAATTATTCTCGCAATTTTTATGTTCTTCATGCGCCAAATGCAGGGCGGCATGGGTGGTGGCCGCGGTGGTCCGATGTCTTTTGGTAAATCCAAGGCACGTCTCATTAGCGAAGATCAAATCAAGACGACGTTTGCTGACGTTGCTGGTTGTGATGAAGCAAAAGACGATGTGTCAGAACTCGTTGAGTTCCTAAAAGATCCAGGCAAGTTCCAGCGACTCGGTGGTCGAATCCCTCGTGGTGTTTTGATGGCAGGTCCTCCAGGCACCGGTAAGACGCTGCTTGCGAAAGCGATTGCTGGCGAAGCGAAAGTACCTTTCTTCACGATTTCAGGTTCTGACTTCGTTGAAATGTTTGTTGGTGTTGGTGCGTCACGTGTCCGAGACATGTTCGAGCAGGCAAAGAAACAAGCTCCATGTATTATTTTCATCGACGAGATCGATGCGGTTGGTCGCCAGCGTGGCGCCGGTCTTGGCGGCGGTCATGACGAACGTGAGCAGACACTGAACCAGCTGTTGGTGGAAATGGATGGTTTTGATGTGAATGATGGCGTCATCGTTATTGCAGCCACCAACCGTCCAGATGTGCTCGACCAAGCATTGCTGCGTCCAGGCCGTTTTGACCGGCAGGTCGTGGTCGGTCTGCCAGACATCCGTGGGCGCGAGCAAATCCTCAAAGTGCACATGAAAAAAGTACCTGTGGCGCCAGAGGTCGATGCATCATTGATTGCTCGTGGTACCCCTGGATTCTCGGGTGCTGATCTAGCGAACTTGGTGAATGAAGCCTCGTTATTTGCCGCACGTGCAAGCACGCGTGTTGTGGCGATGAGTCACTTCGAGCAGGCCAAAGATAAGATCATGATGGGTGCCGAGCGCCGCTCGATGGTCATGAAAGAATCTGAAAAGCGAAATACCGCATATCACGAGGCGGGCCATGCCATTGTTGGCCGATTAATGCCTGAGCACGATCCAGTTTATAAAGTGTCAATTATTCCTCGCGGTCGAGCGCTCGGCGTGACGATGTTCTTACCTGAGGAAGACAAATACAGTCACTCGAAGCGTGGATTGATCAGCCAAATTTGCTCGCTGTATGGTGGTCGGATTGCTGAAGAATTAACCTTGGGTGCGGATGGTGTGACAACCGGTGCCTCGAATGACATCCAGCGTGCCACATCGATTGCGCGCAATATGGTGACCAAGTGGGGACTCTCTGAAAAACTGGGTCCTCAGATGTACGACGAAGAAGACAACGAGCCGTTTTTGGGTCGTTCGATGAGTCGCCCGGCACACGGTCAGTCAGACGATACAGCGCGACTGATCGACGAAGAGGTCAAAGGAATCCTGGATAGCTGTTATCAAACAGCGAAGAAAACGATCGAAGACAATATGGATAAACTCCATATGATGGCTGATGCGTTGATGGAATATGAAACCATCGATTCAAATCAGATCGATCAAATCATGGAAGGTAAGAAGCCTGGTCCTCCAGATGGATGGAGTGACAATGATAAGCCACAAGGTGGTTCACCTGAGGCGCATGATGACCTGCAAGAAGCGGCGAGTGATGAGGCTTCTGATGCCACTCCAAAGGATGGCGCAGCGCCAACCAACTAACCAGTGGCTCAAAAAATTGCTTGGCCAGATCTGGGGTTCAACGGACCCCAGATTATGGCCGTTTTGAATATCACCCCTGATTCATTTTCTGATGGCGGCAAGCTCTTTGATGGATGTGCTGCTCTTGATGCTGTCCTTCAGCATGCGGAAGCATGTTTGGCCGAGGGTGCGACTATTCTTGATGTGGGAGGTGAGAGCACCCGCCCTGGTGCGGCACCTGTTTCAGAAGGTGAAGAACTAGACCGGGTGGTTCCAGTCGTTGAGGCACTCACTGCTCGCTTCGATGCGGTGATATCCGTTGATACATCCACACCCAAGGTCATGACCGAATGCGCTTTGCACGGTGCCCAGATGATCAATGACGTGAGAGCATTACAGCGCGACGGAGCAATGGCGGCCGCCCTACAAACCGGCTTGCCTGTGTGTCTGATGCATATGCAAGGCACGCCTCAAACGATGCAAAACAAGCCAAGTTACGATGATGCGGTACACGATGTCTATCAGTGGCTGATGGCGCGGATTGACGCGTGTTTAGATGCAGGATTTACGGCCGATCAGTTATTGCTCGATCCAGGCTTTGGTTTTGGCAAGACGCTTGAACACAATGTTGCTCTGTTCAGAAGTTTGGATCGATTCGTTCAAACCGGATACCCTGTGTTGGTTGGGGTCTCTAGAAAGACAATGATTGGGGATCTCACCGGTCGACCGGTCGAACAACGTGTTACAGGAAGTGCGGTCGCAGCCGCCATTGCAGCATCCTACGGTGCTGCGATTTTGCGAGTTCATGATGTCGCAGAGACACGCGATGCAATGGTTGTGATGCAAACACTAACGCAGGGAATGCAGTAAATATGAGTCGTAAGTATTTCGGGACAGACGGTGTCAGAGGCCGGGTTGGTGAAGGATGCATCACTGCTGAATTTGTTTTAAAACTGGGTTGGGCGTTTGGTCAGACGGTTCGTCAGAGCCATGCTGGGCGTCCTAAAGTGGTGATTGGAAAAGATACTCGGCTCTCGGGGTATATGTTTGAAACAGCGCTGGAGGCTGGTCTGATTGCAGCTGGGGTCGACCCTGTCATGCTTGGGCCAATGCCAACACCTGCTATCGCTTATCTCACGCGGACATTTTCAGCTGCTGGTGGGATCGTCATCAGCGCAAGTCACAATGGCTACGAAGACAATGGGATTAAGTTCTTTGATGAGAACGGAACCAAGCTCCCTGATGCGGTTGAGCATGAAATCGAGCGGCTACTGGATGAGCCTTTAACCACAGTCAATGGGCCGTTGCTGGGGCGTGCATCACGAGCGAACGACGCAGCCGGTCGTTACATCGAATTTTGTAAGCACACCCTGCGTTTGGGCACCGATCTGTCTGGATTGAAGATTGTCGTTGATTGCGCTCATGGTGCCGCCTATCAGGTTGCGCCCAAGGTCTTTCGAGAACTTGGAGCTGAAGTCGAAGCGATCGGCGTGACCCCAGATGGTTTGAATATCAACAACGGCGTTGGTTCAACTGCACCGGATGCTCTGATTGAGGCCGTGGTTTCAAGTCAGGCGAACCTTGGTATCGCACTCGATGGCGATGCTGATCGTGTGGTCTTGGTTGATGAAAATGGCGCGCTCGTTGATGGCGATGAGATTTTGTATGTGATCGCGGCCTCGCGTCATCAGCGCGGTCGGATGGACGGCGGTGTCGTCGGAACATTGATGACCAACTTAGGTCTAGAAAAAGCGTTGGCTGAGATGCAAATTCCATTTGTGCGCACCAAGGTTGGTGACCGTTATGTGATCGAAGCGATGGAAGAGCGACAGTGGACGTTGGGTGGTGAGACCTCGGGTCATATTATTTGTTCTGATCTGACGTCGACAGGTGACGGTTTGGTCGCAGCACTTCAGGTTGTCAACGCACTCTTGCTCTCTGGCCAAACATTGAGTCAAGCCCGTCATGGCATGACAAAGTATCCGCAGATTCTTATTAACGTGCCTCTCGTTTCTCGTGACCATCTGGATCATCAGTTGGTGAAAGAAGCAGTCAGCGCGGTCGAATCGCAGTTGGGTGATTCAGGACGAGTGGTGCTGCGCCCGAGTGGAACAGAGCCCGTCGTGCGCGTGATGGTCGAGGGTATCGATGCTGCCGAAGTGAAGGCGTGTGCTGAGCAGATTGCAGCATCAGTGGAAAAAGTTGCTTCAATCGGCTAACGTACGCGCCCCCAGAGGAAAGTGACGTCGATGATTATCGGAAACTGGAAGATGAACACGGCTCGAGCTGATGCGGTCGCATTGGCTGAAGCTGTCGCTAATATTGAGCATCAAGCCACAACGCGTGTTGGTATTTGTCCGCCTGCGTTATGGATTGACCCAATTTCGCACATCCTGAAGGATTCATCGATTCTTTTGGGCGCCCAAGACTGTATTGGTGATCAATTCGGAGCGCAAACCGGTTGCATCAACGCAGATATGGCGCACGATGCAGGCTGTGCGATGGCAATTTTAGGCCATTCAGAGCGACGCGCTCGCTTCGGTGAAACGTCAGAGAGTTTGTTACCTGCTGTCGCTGCAGTGTTGGAGACCGGCATGTTTCCAGTGTTTTGCGTTGGTGAAACGCAGGAAGAGCGAGAGTCTGGCCGCGCCCTCGAGGTGGTTGCCGATCAAATGAGACCGCTCTTGTCAGCAGGTCTTGATCTGAGCGGCATCGTGATTGCCTACGAGCCTGTTTGGGCAATTGGCACTGGCTTGTCTGCGACACGTGCCGATATCGAAGAGATGCACGCGACTGTTCGTGATGTGCTTGGTCGGGCAGATGCATTGGTTTTATACGGAGGAAGCGTTTCTCCGGAATCGGCTGACGAGGTGTTTTCAGCTGAAGGTGTTTCTGGTGCGCTCGTTGGTGGCGCATCATTGAATGCGGAAAAATTTGCGGCAATTGTTGCTGCGTGGGAACGGAAATAATGGAAACGATTCTATTAATTGTGCATGTGTTGGTCGGAGCGTCAGTGATTGGCCTCGTATTGATTCAACAAGGTAAAGGTGCAGATGCGGGTGCATCGTTTGGTGGCGGCGCTTCGCAAACAGTATTTGGTTCAGCGGGTGCTGGCGGTTTCTTGGTCAAATTGACCGCAGGTTTGGCCGCACTCTTTTTCATTACGAGCCTTGCGCTCGCTGTGATTGCGAAGCAGAAAGCTGAAGCAGTTGGCACGTTTGGGTTACCTGAAGTGCCAGTTCAAGGTGCTGAATCTGCACCTCAAGAGCCAGTTGCTCCGAAAACCGTCGACTGATTTCTTGATTTTTGAAGCGCAGATCATTAATCTGCGCGTCCCTTGCCGAAGTGGTGGAATTGGTAGACACG
>CAJXTO010000046.1 GCA_913061245.1 uncultured Oceanospirillales bacterium | reverse complement strand
TTACGCGGCGGTTTGGATCTTGTGATCGCAACGCCTGGTCGTTTGTTGGACCACTTAAACCAAGGATCAATCGATCTATCACAGGTCCAAACGCTGATTCTTGATGAAGCAGATCGCATGCTCGATATGGGCTTTGTTAATGACATCGAGTTGATTATTTCGAAGTGCCATCCATCGCATCAAACGCTGTTGTTCTCGGCAACTTACAATAAAGGAATTAAAAACCTTGCTGCGAAGTACCTCTCAAATCCTGTTGAGGTTGCTGTTGCGAAAGAGAACACGGTATCAACGTCAGTTGAACAAACATTTGTGCATGTTGATCAACACAATAAGCGTGACTTGCTCACTCAGTTGATTGGCTTAAACAACATGCACCAGGTGCTGGTATTCACCAAAACCAAATTTGGTGCGGATAAGTTGGCTCGTGCGCTCACTGACAGTGGATTACCTTCAGTTGCAATGCATGGCAATAAGAGCCAAGCGCAACGGACTAAGGCGCTTCAGAAATTCAAGCGTGGAGCGGCCCGTATTCTTGTGGCAACAGATGTTGCTGCACGTGGTATTGATATCCAGAAACTTCCATACGTCATTAACTTCGAACTTCCGATGGTTGCTGAAGACTATGTTCATCGCATCGGCCGAACAGGTCGGGCAGGTGAGAAGGGTGAAGCGATCTCATTTGTGTGTGCAACAGAGCACCGATTGATGCGCGATATTCAACATCTCTTAAAAGTCGATATCGAATTTGAAGTTGCTGATGGATTTGAGCCACAGATTCCATTCCCAGTGAAGAAGCCTAAAGGAAAGCCGCAGCCACGTAAGCATGGACAAGCGGGTGGTCGGGGTCGACCAGGCCGTGGGTCTGATGCGCGTTCTGATCGATCAGGTGGCGGTGCTCAGGCACGTCGTCGCGACAATACAGAAGGGTATGGTCGTGGACGATCTGAGGAGCAACGGACGAACCAGCGTTCAGAAACGCGTGATTCCCGATCGAATCGCAACGGTGAACGTTCAGAGCGTCGCGAGTGGAATAGTGATCGTTCGAATTCAGGACAACGCACGGATTCTCGTCAATCGCGTCCGAAGCGTGAAGGTGAGCGTTCAGAGCGTCGTGAGTGGAATGGTGATCGGTCGAATTCAGGTCAGCGTACAGACTCTCGTCAATCACGGCCAAGCCGTGATGGGGATCGTCCATCGTATGGTCAAAAATCCGGTAAACCTCGCAATGCAAAGCAAGGAGCAACAGGCGGTAACTCAGGTCGCTCCTCAAGCGCGAAGCAGTCACAGCCGAAACGCGATGGGTTTGCTCCGCCAAAACGCAAAGCAACGAAGCGCGCAATCGCCGCGCGATAGTATCCTTGGTCATCTGACAGAGTGGTGCAATAATCTCGCCCACTCTTTTAGGATGCATCGATGCTGACAGAATTCCTCAAGCAGTTTGTTCACGAGCGGCCATTATTTGTGATGGCTGCATGCTGGCTTGAAGGTTTTATCGTCGGTGGTCTTTTGGTTTGGTGGTTGTTATGAATCCATCACCATGGATCCTTTCTCATCTCAAAACTCTATCACCGGGTAGGGCGATTGATATTGCATCGGGATCCGGCCGTCATGCGATCGTCATGGCAGATCTCGGGTTCTCAGTGACTGCTGTCGATCGAAATCCAGATCTAGCGCCTGTGTATCACGAGTTAGATATTGAGTTTCGATGTGAAGACCTTGAAGGCGAGTCTTGGCCTTTGGCGGATCAGTCGTTTGATCTCGTACTGGTTTCAAATTATCTGTACAGACCGTATTTGCAGCAGCTTTTTGCGCTGGTATCGCCCGGTGGTTTTCTGTTGTACGAGACCTTCGGGGTGGGTAATGAAATCCATGGGAAACCGAGTAATCCTGACTTTTTGCTCGAACCCGGTGAGTTGGCGACAGCCCTTGGTTCGTCATTCGAAATCATCGATGAGCGTTTTGAGGAAGTCTTAAATCCTAATCCAGCTGTAAGAGCTGGTGTGTTTGCAAGGCGGATCCGATGACAGCACCCCGATTATTTGATCTGCCATTTATCGGCTATTTGGTCAGCCGGTCATCGATCGGTATGGCCAATACCATGCTTGTCATGGGGCTTGGTTGGCATTTATATCAATTGACTGGTGATGCGTGGAGTATCGCATTCGTGGGGCTCGCCCAGGTGATTCCTGTCTATGCGTTTTTCTTTGTGTCTGGAATTGTTGTTGATTATGTGCCGCGTATTTGGGTTGTCAGAACCTGTGCACTGATTGAGTCGATCGCGATTTTCGGTATTGCGATGCTGATGGTTGATCCGGAGCCAACACTTTGGATGGTGTATGCGTTGGTTTGCCTACATGGGACTGGTCGTGCATTTCATGGTCCTGCACTACAAGCCATCGTACCTAATATTGTGCATACCGATGTTTTGGATCGGGGTGTTGCAATGTCCACCACGGTTTGGAACACCGCGATGATTGCAGGGCCTGCAATTGGTGGGTTTTTGATTGCTTGGTTCGATCGCTCTGTGTACTTCGTGATTGCGGCAGTGATCTTGGTTGCAATTGCGGGTTATTCAGCGATTCCTACATTTCGCGTCACTCACACCACTGATCGAACGTTGAAATCATTTTTTGATGGGCTTCGTTTTGTAAAAAATCAGCCTGTTATTTTGGGCGGTATTACCGTTGATATGTTGATGGTGGGTTTTGGGTCGGTTCTTGTGTTGCTGCCGATTTTTGCGATCGATGTGTTAAATGTCGGCGCTGAGTCCCTTGGAGTACTCCGCGCAATGCCGGCACTAGGCAGTATCACAGTTGGATTGATACTGGCGTCAAGACCGCCGATGGAAAGGGCAGGCCAAAAGCTATTTATCGCTCTGTGTATCTTCGTGGTGTCGATCCTTGGGTTTGCCGTATCTGAGATCTACTGGTTGAGTCTCATCTTCCTATTTTTATACGGTGCGTCTGACATGATCAGCATGAATATTCGGAGTGCGATGGTGCATCGCGCGACTCCTGAGCATCTGAGAGGGCGTGTGTCTGCGGTGAACATGCTATTTATCCAAACCAGTAATGAGGCGGGTGATTTCCGTGGCGGGTCATTCGCAGCAATGTTTGGTCCAGTCACGACAGGGGTCCTTGGTGCTGGGATTGCTGCCATGGTACTCGTCTGGAGTCGCTGGCAGTTTGCGCCACTCTATAAGCTCAATCGAACAGCAGATTTAAAGCCCACCGCTTAAATCATTGCTCGAAGCCAGTCGAGCGTTGAATCCGTATCTTGAGTGATTTTGTATTCAGCGCCCAGAGGCAGGTCCCATCCACTTGCATCGATTGCAGCAAATACATCGTCGTAATTGACAACACCTTGATCAGGCGGACCTCGGTCGGGAACCGATGCGAACTGAATATGACCGATATGAGGTAAACATGCGTTGAAGCGTGCAATGACATTACCCTCAGTCCGACCCACGTGATAGCAGTCAAACATTAATCTGACATTAGATAGCTCCAGCCTATCTAATAGCTCGCATGCATGTACCGTGTCTCGAAGAAAATACCCAGGCATATCAAAGGGGTTAAGGGGTTCAATTAAGACGGACATATCATGATTTGCAGCGATGTCTGACGCATATTTGAGGTTGTCCAAGTAAGTTTTTTCAGCTAAATCACCGGCAACTTTACCGGCCATTACATGCACGTTAAGCGCATTGATTTCAGAGCCGTAGCGAAAAGCTTGGTCGATTGCCTGCCTCGCCTCGGCGATTGAATCAGGCAAGGCTGCCATACCGGCATTCAGAGGTCCTCGAATGGTATTCAGTCCGAGCATTGTCAGCTCTGTGTCAGAGAGAGCGTTTTGAACATCCTCGATCGGCTCTTCGTATGGGAAATGACACTCGACAGCATGAAATCCTGCAGACTTTGCAGCACGGATGGCATCAGCTAGGGAGCGATCAGTCCATAAAAAACCGAGATTGGCTGAAAACTGCGGCATTATTTCCACTCCACATTGTATTGCGTGACTAATTGGTTGACTTGCTCAGGTGTTAAAGCGTTCGGCTCAAGCGCGCGTGTGAGATAGGCAAGCTTCGAGGTGGCTTCAAGTTCCTCTGAGGCATACACAGCCGCTTCGATGGTTTTTGCTGAGACAACAGGGCCATGGTTTGCGAGCATGATTGCCGAATGTTTCCCAGCAAGACCTTGGATCGCTGATCCGATTTCCGGGCTGCCAGGGATGAAGTAGGGTAGGAGTCGAACCTGGCCAAGCTGCATGATTCCATAGGGTGTTAAGTGCGGAAGCCAATCCTCTTCGTTTTGGGTTGGTAATAAGGATAGCGCTGTGGCGTAGCAACTGTGTAAATGCACAACAGCACCTGCTTTATCACCACGTGTCGCGTAGAGCGCTTGGTGCAAAGGAACTTCTTTGGTTGGTTTTGGCCCCGAGATGAGTTCTCCATTTGGTTTAATAACACTGAGTCCTTCCGGTGTGAGGCGCCCGAGAGAGCTGCCGGTTGGAGTAACCAAGAGATTGCCATCAGGCAAACGGGCGGACAGGTTCCCCGTGCTCCCATGAGTGAGGCCTCTGTTATAAAGACTCAGACCGAATTCACACAATTGCTCACGCAGATCCATGATCAACCCTCAAGCAGTTGCAAAGCGTCGTTGAAAAACGTTGGAGCACCGAAGTTGCCACTCTTCAGGGCTAGCCCGATCAAGCACTCGTCGGATCCACTGAAGACCCAAGGAACACCGGGGCAGATTTCTCGACCGATCATCACTTGAGATACGCCCAGTGCTTGAGTCACAGCTCCAGAGGTTTCTCCACCAGCAACAACAAATCGTCTGACCCCCATTTTATAAGCGGCTTGTGCGATTGATGCCATCGCATGCTCCACAAGTGCGCCAGCTTCAGCGACGCCGAGTTTAGACTGCGCAGCCTTCACTTCATCTGGACTTGCAGTCGCAAAAATCAATGGAGTTTCAGTCGCTCCAATTGATTCAAGCCATTGAACGCAATCTTGAATCGCTTTTTCATCTAACGTTTCTGGATGTATCTGGTAGCTTGGGTTGTTCTCGATATAGTGAGCCACCTGTTGCTGCGTCATTTGGGAGCAACTGCCGCTCAGTACAATGGCTCGAGAGCCTGGTTTTGGATCCACTTGACCCTCGGAAGAGCCGAATCCCATATGGCTTGGCAGAGGCATCGCAAGTGCGCTGCCGCCTGTGAGCAATACGTTAGAAGGTGTGTTTTTGATAAGGAATTCAAGGTCTGCGAATTCAACCGCATCACCGATGATGTGTGTCGTATCAGGTAATTCTGAGCCACTTTTTTGGGCCACCCGATTCCAAATGCCAACATCTCCTTTGACCTGTGGAGCCAGTACACGTGCGAGGTTCGCATCACGCATCGGTGTAAGAGGGTGATCTTTCATGCTTGATTCATTCAAAAGTTGATCGCCAACAAATAAATGGCCCATGAACACGGATCGCCCGTTTTCGGGAAACGCAGGGCAATATAGCGCCTGAGTTTGTCCTGTAATCGCCATGAGTGCTTCGGCGACAGGCCCAATATTGCCGTGTGCCGTTGAGTCAAAGGTAGAGCAGTATTTCCAGTACAACCGTTCGGCACCTCCTGCGAGTAGCCAACGCGCGGCTTCTGAGCAATCGTTGACAGCTTTATCAACCGGCTCTGTACGACATTTCAGGGCGATGATTTCGATATCTGCGTCGCCATTGGATGGATCCTTCGGTAGTCCAAAATGCAACTTAACCGATGCACCACTCCGTCTTAGCAGTCCAGCGAGATCGGTTGCTCCCGTGAAGTCATCCGCAACACATCCAAGCTTCATGTGTTTGACCCCGGCAAGGTGACGTTTGACTGTTGCGCCAGAATCTTCACAACAGCACTGTCATCTTCGCCGCCCAGACCTTCCTCAGAGGCTTTTTGATATAAGGCGAGTGCGGTTTCAGAGAGAGGCGTGGCGACATCATTTCCTGATGCTTCATCTGTCACGATTCCTAAATCCTTGACGAAAATATTGACGCTAGAGAGTGGCGTGTAGTCACCGTCTGCAATATGCGGTGCTCGGTTTTCAAACATCCAAGACGATCCTGCACATTTACTAATCACGTCGATCACTTGGTGTAAGTCCATATCCAATGATGCAGCTAAGTTCATTGCTTCGGCAGCTGCAGCAATATGAACCCCTGCCAACAGTTGATTGATCAGTTTCATTTGTGAGCCACCACCTGGTTTGTCTCCGAGCTCGAAGACGTGCTCAGAAATCGCGTCAAAAACAGGCTTTGCATCGGCCATGGCGTCCGGTGCGCCTGAAGCCATGATTGACATGCGTCCCTCGAGTGCTTTGGCAGCACCTCCGCTGACTGGTGCATCGATATAACGAAAACCTTGAGCTTGGACTTTGTTGGCAATGTCCACAGCTTTCGACGGTGCAAGCGTCACGCAGTTGATGACAAGCGCGTTCGGATTGAGTCCAGCCAATAGATTTGAGTCAAACAGTACAGATTCAGCTTGAGCCGCATTCACCACAAAGATCAAAACGCAGTCGATGTTCTGGCAGGTATTCATTGAATGAATTGGTTGACCACCTTCAGCCTTAAAGCGCTCAAGTGCGTCTGGATTCACATCGAACCCGGCTGTTTGAATATTTGCTCTGACACAGGATGCAGCGGCGCCAAAACCCATTGATCCGAGACCAATGACCAACGTTTGCATGGGGACTCCTTATAATTCTGTTGATCTTGTTGGTTAGTGTGGGTAATTGTTAGACAAGATCAAACCGACATCATAAAGAAAAGGAGTATCGCGTGGCCAGAATTGTTGTAACAGGCGGGGGTGGTTTTTTAGGCCAGCGAGTAGTTCGTTCTCTGTTAGCAATGGAGCACATTACGATTAATGGGCTTCGTCACGAGGATTTCACGGTCTGCGTTGTCGATCGGTTCACGCCATCATGGATGCCTGAAGAGGGCGTTGAAGTGATCGAGGGTGATCTTTTATCCCTTCTTCAATCCCAACCTGAGGTATTCCAAACAAGCGATGTGGTTTTTCATTTGGCGAGCGCTGTCAGTGGAGAGTGTGAGCAAGATTTAAATCTCGGATTACAAACCAATTTGCAGACCGGGATTGTGCTCGGGCAGACACTCGCGTCTGCAACACATCGTCCACTACTGATCTTTTCTAGTTCTCTAGCGATTTATGGTGGTACAGACGATTTCCCACTGCCTCCAGTGATCACAGATGAGGTCAGACCCAATCCGCAAAATAGCTATGGTTCGCAAAAGCTCATGCTTGAGACTCTGTATGCCGATTTAGCGCGGCGCGGTGCGATTTCTATTCGGACCCTTCGCTTGATGACAGTATCTGTGAGACCCGGGAAGCCGAACCAAGCTGCGAGTGGTTTTCTGTCAGGAATGATTCGAGAACCACTCTCTGGAGAGCCATCGAATGTGCCTGTTCCACTCAATACGCCAATCGCATTGAATAGCCCAGAGCAGGCTGTCGCGGGATTGATCGCAGTCATGGGAATTTCAGATAGGGAGTGGGGCACGCCACTTGGGTTGAATCTGCCTGGTATGCGTCTGACTGTCGAAGAGATGGTGCAAGCTTTGGAGCGTGTTGATGGCCCTCAGGCGGCCGCACTGCTTAGTTATGAAGAAGATCCTCTCATCAAGCAAATCGTTGCTGGGTGGCCATCACACTTTGAATCGGAGCGTGCGCAAAGGCTTGGGCTCGAAACGACTGAATCATTTGAAGACGTCGTAAGGCGCTTCCGCGCGGCTATGTAATACGGCAAGCCTCGTCGAATGTGAGTCGTGGTGCTCTTGGATGGAGTCTACTTGGGTCACCTTTTCCGAGAAGTACTACACAATTGAATCGCCATCGCGGATTGTCAAAGAAAGTTGTTTCGACAGCTTGGCTGTCGAATCCCCCCATTGGTCCGCAATCAAAGCCTAAAGCACGGGCGGCGGCGATGAAAAATCCGGCTTGTAGGTTTGAATTGGCAAGCGCATAGCGTTCGAGCTGTCCATCTGACCAACTTGCATGTGACGGAGGTTGCTTCATATGTGGTGCGAGCGTTGGGAACTGGGTATAGAAATCGAGGTCATACGCGAGAATCGCCGCTGTTCCGGCTGATCGCGTTTTCTCTTGATTGAAATCGAGAGCACACGATGCAAGTCGTTCAATTGAATCGGGTGAGTTGGTAAAAACAATTCGCAATGGACAGGAATTATTGGCGGTAGGTGCAAACTTTGCGAGGTCGTAAATAGACTGAAGTTCTTCCGCAGTGAGGCATTGCCCATCAAACTGTTTATGAGATCGTGCTTCGGTAAAGATTGATTCTTGTGAGAATTCCATCATGATTCCTACATCAATAATTATTCATCAGAGTGTCGCTTTTCTATTGGTGCGGCTTAACTGGTTACTTTCAACAACATTAGGAAGCTCATGAAATTCCTCATCGCCAGAATATTAAGATGGTTTATCGTGGCATCGATGATTTTGGCTGGGTGTTATTTGCTCCTCATGCTCGCTGTCTTCATTTTGAACTAACGATGCACAATAGTTCGGGAACCTTCATTACTCGAGCCTTACTGAAGGATGGTCCGTCTGTTCTGGTTTCAACTCACGGAGTTTGGAGAGATGCGACCTCAATCTGTCCAACGATTGCTCACTGGTTAACAGGGCGCGTTACTGTTGCTAATCTTCTCGATGAGAGGGTGCCAGAGGTTCATCCTTCTGAAATTTTAAAGTGGTTAGCACCGAGTGATTTGCAACCGATCAAAGCATTTGGTGTGACTTTCGTGAACAGTCTGCTCGAGCGCTTAGTCGAGGAGATCGCTCATGGGGACGAATCAGAAGCTGAGACTATCCGTTCCCAATTTGAGACAGGTTTTAAAGAAGAGATCACAGGGCTAATGCCAGGAAGTGATGCGGCTCTCGAGTTGAGAGATCGTCTGATGGCTGTCGGGCGCTGGTCTCCCTATCTGGAGGTCGGTCTAGGATCAGATCCGGAAATCTTTACGAAATGTCCGCCAATGGCTGCTTTAGGTCATGGCTCGGTTGGCGGTCTTCTTGCTGAGTCTGAGTGGAATAATCCGGAGTCTGAGCTTGTATTGGTGTGTGATTCGGCAGGGAATGCAGTCGGCGCAACGATTGGGAATGATATCAATCTACGCGATATCGAAGGCCGCTCTGCATTATTACTTGGTCGTGCAAAAGATAATCGCGGTAGCTGCGTCATAGGTCCTTGGATCCGTATCTTCGATGATCAATTCAACCTCGATACCTTGAAAAATGAATCAATCACCCTTGACGTAGCAGGGAACGACGGCTTCGCCGTGTCAGAGTCTGCACCACTCAACGGGTTGGCTCGTGGCTTTAATGCGTTGATCGATGCCTTATTTGATCAGCATGATTATCCGGATGGCGTGCTCGCTTTTACAGGCTCGCCGATAGCCCCTACCTGGGATCGTGGTCAAGCTGGGTCTGGGTTTACGCATCGTGAAGGCGATATCGTTCGGATCAGCATTCCTTCCATTGGGATTCTTGAGCATCAGATTGCGCGTTGTGACGGTATTGAGCCTTGGGATGAGGGATTGCTAGAGTTGATGGAAAATCTCTCGCGTCGGGGGTTTTTACAGGGTGATTAGTTTCCCGCTCGAATTTTTAATCCTCATCTTTGCAATATTCGTAATCGCAGGCCTCGTAAAGGGAGTTGTTGGTTTTGGATTGCCGACTATCGGCATCGGGTTAGGTGCACTCATCTCAGATATTCCGACCGCAATGATGTTGATTCTGGTACCCACTTTTTTTACCAATATCGTACAGATCATGAGTGCTGGATCGATTCGGCACGTGATCGAAAAATCCTGGGCTTTTCTAGTTGGCGCTGTCATTTTGGTCCCACTCGGTCTTTGGGCTGTCGTTCTGTTTCCAGGCTTCCCATTTGAGCGAATGCTTGGATTGTCAATTTTTGTATACAGCTTCGCCTCTCTCCGAGGGTTTAATCCCGTGATGCAGATGGAACGGAATCATCGTGTCGGTTTCGCTTTGGGTGTGATCAATTCGGTTTTGACGGGAATGACCGGCTCGATGTCAGTCCCTGGTGTGATGTATTTGCGTTCGTTACAGTTTTCTAAAGATGATCTTCTTTGTGCGATGGGAATCTTATTCTTTATCTCGACGATCGCGATGGGGGGCTCATTATTTTGGGTAGGTCAAGCAACGGCTGATTTATCGTTGTTGTCGATATTGATGTGTGTTCCAGTCGGTCTTGGTGTTTGGATTGGCATGCGTATCCGTAAGTTATTGAGTGAAGA
>CAJXTO010000045.1 GCA_913061245.1 uncultured Oceanospirillales bacterium | reverse complement strand
TTCTGCAGGGAGGACATGCCCTCTCGTCGTTTCGTATTCAGTCACTCATTACTCGCGCAAAAGCAATAGGAATCGATATTCACGATTTGGACTGCACCTATCTCTTTTTCGTGATGGGTGAAATCCGTGATGCGAATAAATTAGAGCAATTACTTGATGCTAAACCCGTTACGGTGGGCTCAGGTTTCGTTGTTTTGCCGCGTTCAGGTACGACATCACCATGGAGTTCCAAGGCGACTGAAATCGCAAAAAATTGTGGTTTTGATTCGATTAATCGCATCGAGCGTGGCATGCACGTTGTTGTTTCTGGCTCAGTATCAGAGGCTCAGCGTGTGCTTCTGAACGGATTAATATCGGATCCGATGATGGAAGATGTCCTTCTCGATTTGCCAACAGATGCTTTTTTCACTCCGGGTGAGCCAGAACCATTAGGAATCGTTCAGTTGGGTTCTGATCCGATAGGGGCATTGAACCAAGCGAACAGAGTTCATGGGCTCGCATTATCGGATGATGAAATCGACTACTTGGCATCTGCATACGCAAAGCTCGACCGGGACCCGACCGATGTTGAATTGATGATGTTTGCGCAAGCCAACTCTGAACATTGTCGTCACAAAATATTTAATGCGTCTTGGACGCTTGATGGCGAAGATCAGCCAAAAAGTTTGTTTCAGTGGATTCGGAATACTCATGAGATCGCGCCAGGTGGTGTGTTGTCAGCATATGCTGATAACGCTGCCGTGGTTGAGGGTCCGACTGCTGAACGATTTTTAGTCAATCCGGTCACGCACGCATATCAACCTGTGGTGGAGCCTGTTCACCTGGTGATGAAGGTTGAGACGCATAACCATCCAACCGCAGTGTCTCCAAATCCAGGTGCTGCGACTGGAGCTGGCGGCGAAATTCGAGATGAAGGCGCAACAGGTCGTGGTGCTAAACCCAAGGCGGGCCTCACTGGATTTAGTGTCAATTATCTTCGAATCCCTGGTCTTCAAATGCCTTGGGAACAGGATTTGCCGATGCCGAGTCGATTGGCAACATCACTACAAATCATGCTGGAAGGTCCAATCGGTGGCGCGTCCTTTAACAATGAGTTTGGGCGCCCTAATCTGAATGGCTATTTCAGGGCCTACGAGGCGTCTGAGGAGACAGCGGTTGGTACGCGTCGCCGTGGTTATGTCAAACCCATCATGATTGCCGGTGGTATTGGCTCCATCTCTGAAGGCCAAGTTGAGAAAAAGCCATTCACCGAAGGAACACCATTGGTCGTTCTTGGTGGTCCTGCGATGCTGATTGGCTTAGGTGGCGGTGCTGCCAGTTCAGTTGGCGACGGGACATCAGGAAGTGATTTGGACTATGCATCTGTGCAACGAGCGAATCCGGAAATGGAGCGTCGCTGCCAAGAAGTGATCGACCGTTGTTGGCTCCGTGGCCAAAACAATCCGATTGTCTTTATTCACGATGTCGGTGCGGGCGGTTTATCAAATGCATTACCTGAGCTTGTCAAAGATGGCGGCGTAGGAGCTGATTTCTCGATGGACTGGATTCCATCAGCAGACCCATCATTATCGCCACTCGCACTGTGGTGCAACGAAGCACAAGAGCGATATGTTCTGGCGGTCGACCCGGCCAAACTCGATGAATTTGAGGCGATCTGTGCACGTGAACGTTGCCCCTATGCGGTTGTGGGTCATGCACATGATCAGCCGCATTTGACGGTTGAAAAATCTGGTGAATCATCAGCTCCCGTGGATCTTCCAGTTGACGTGCTCTTTGGTAAGCCTCCAAAGATGCACCGTGACGCCTCGACGCTCGCAGTGGATCTCAAATCGGCCTCTTTCTCTGACATTGAGTTTTCAGAATTGGCGCATCGCGTATTAAGTCACCCGACTGTCGCTTCAAAGAATTTCCTGATTACGATTGGTGATCGGACGGTCTCAGGACTCGTGCATCAAGATCAGATGGTTGGACCGTGGCAGGTTCCTGTTGCTGATTGCGCGGTAACACACTCAGCGATCGGTTCAGTCACCGGTGAAGCAATGGCGATGGGTGAGCGAACGCCTTTGGCTCTGGTCAATGCAGGTGCTTCGGCGAGGATGGCAGTCGCAGAAACAGTAATGAATATGGCTGGCACTGCAATCGGTGCAGTCAGTCAAATCAAACTGTCGGCAAATTGGATGTGTGCTGCAGGAACCGACGGTGAAGATGCCCGTCTCTATGAGGCTGTCAAAGCGGTCGGAGGCGAGTTCTGTCCCGCACTTGGTGTCTGTATCCCGGTTGGTAAAGATTCCATGTCGATGAAGACGCGTTGGACTGATGATGCGGGCACTCACGAAGTCATCGGTCCTATGTCTCTGATTTGCTCCGGATTTGCTCCAGTCACTGATGTTGAGAAAACAACCACACCATTGCTCAGAGGCCAAGACTCAACGCTCGTCGCGATTGATCTCGGACAACAGCGAATGGCTGGATCCATTGCATGTGAGGTGACATCTCAATTCGGAGATGTTCCGCCAGATGTGACACCAGAGGATCTCAAAGCGTGTTTTGATTTGATCCAATCATTGGTTCATGACGGCCGGTTGCTGGCCTATCACGATCGATCGGACGGTGGGTTGCTAGCAACGGTTTCCGAGATGCTCTTTGCATCGCGTTGCGGTCTGAAAGCACAGACACCCGAAGGCGTTGATCCAACTGCGTTTTGGTTCAACGAGGAAATCGGTTGTGTGATTGAAATCGCAAACACAGAGATTGAATCAGTTCTTGAAGCGTTTGATCGAGTCAATCTCAACGCTTATGTCCTCGGCGAAGTCGATCGATCAGATGTCTTGTCAATTACCCAGAATGAAAGACTACTTTTGAATGAGAATCGTGTCGCTCTCCAGCAATCATGGTCAGCAGTGACTTTTGCGATGGCACGATTGCGTGATAATCCAGAATGTGTCGATCAAGAAGCGCAACACATCTCACGAGCGTATGACGGCTTAAATGCGGCAGTGATTCCGGCGATGGCCCAAGTCCCAGAAACGCGTCGAGTTCTGAGTGCGCGGCCACGCGTGGCGATCTTGCGTGAACAGGGTGTGAATGGTCATATTGAGATGGCGCATGCGTTCGACCACTGTGGCTTCGAAGCTGTCGATGTGCACATGTCAGACCTCATGAGTGGTCGTCAGACGCTTGAATCGTTTGATGCGTTGGCTGCTTGCGGTGGCTTCAGCTATGGAGACGTGTTGGGAGCGGGTTCAGGTTGGGCGCGCTCGATTCTCTTCAATGATGAGCTCTCGGCGATGTTCAGTGCGTTTTTCCACCGTGAAAATACAGTCACACTCGGTATTTGTAACGGATGTCAGATGATGGCTCAGCTCGCACCGCTCATGCCAGGTGCCGAGCACTTTAAACCGATGGATCGTAACGCATCTCAACAGTTTGAAGCTCGACTCACACTTGCGACATTACCCGCGAGTCGCTCAGTACTTTTGACACACCTTGAAGGTACGCGATTCCCGATTGCAGTTGCACATGGCGAGGGTCGTTTCCAACACACCGTGTCTCAAGTGAAATCACTCGCTGATGCCGGTTTAACCAGCTTGATTTACACCGATGACCAAGGGCGAGCGGAGAGTTTGTATCCCGGTAATCCAAACGGATCAGCTGAAGGTCTTGCTGGCCTGTGTTCTACAGATGGTCGGGTCACTATCATGATGCCGCATCCTGAGCGCGTTGTGTTGCGATCTCAGTTATCGTTTGCGCCACCAGGAACTTCACGCGTTACGCCTTGGATGGGGCTTTTTGATAACGCATGGCGTTTTGTGACGGGCAAGTGAGGTCGTGATGGAATGGGTTGGTGTCGATCCACTCCATCAAGTGGTCAGCCGCGACGAAGCGATGGAATTGATTCCATGGCTCTCAATGCGGTGGCAAGCCTCACCGCCAGAATCAGGTCATTATTTCTGGTGGGATGACGACGGGTTAGCTTTGAAATCTGCTGCATTGGACTCGCGCTCTAGCCTGCACATTGATTTTGTACATGGTGCACAGGCTCGACGAGTTAAAGCTGTCACGGGCGAGGCATTAACCCGAGCCATGGGTTGTCAAAAAGGACTGCGTCCCTCGATTGTCGATACGACGGCTGGCCTTGGCGGTGATTTAAGCGTTCTGGCGAATGTCGGTTGCGACGTCTTTGCGATGGAGCGACACCCGATTGTTGCGGCTCTACTTCAAGATGCTTTGCGTCGCGCCCAAGAAGCAGGAGCCTCTTGGTGTGAACGGCTCCAATTCAGGCATGCTGATAGTGCAGAGAGGGTGTCCCACGTATCGCATGGCGTCATTTATCTTGATCCGATGTTTCCGAAAGAGCGTAAAGCTGCTCCGTCTCTGTCAATGCAGGTCTTACATTCGCTCGATCAGACCACAGATGATCCTGAGCGACTTTTAGAGGCTGCACTTGATTCTGGGGCGGCCCGTGTTGTTGTGAAACGTCCTATCAAGGCAGATGTCCTTGGAGGTCGTGTGCCGTCATCCCAAGTGAAAGCTAAAACAGTGCGCTTTGATTTGTATCCGAAACGTAAGTTAACTGATGATGATTGTGCGTCCTTTCATGGAGTCATGGACGCATGATGGATTGGAATCAACTGCTTTCAACCGCACGTGTCGACCATGAGGGAGCTTGGGCACTGCCGGTGTCTGGCGATGAGCGGAGTCAATGGCAGCGCGATCATGATCGGTTAATTTTTTCGGGTGCATTTAGACGCTTAGCAGTCAAAACGCAGGTTCATCCGTTATCAGATAACGACCATGTCCACACACGATTATCGCATTCGCTCGAAGTCGCATCTGTCGGACGCTCATTGGGCGCAAGGCTCGGCCATTGGATGCGCGATGAAGGTCTTTTGTCCGATAGTCATTCGGGCTCGGGTGTCGGTGCATTAGTGCAAGCGGCTTGTCTCGCGCATGACATCGGTAATCCACCCTTTGGTCATGCTGGTGAGCGAGCGATCCGTCAATTCTTTGAGTCGCATCCTGAATATCTCGCAGGTTTATCTGGTGCTGAACGAGCTGATCTGACAGGTTTCGAGGGTAACGCACAGGGTTTTCGTGTCATCACGTGTCTTGAACGACATTGGTTCGATGGCGGGATGCGATTGACGGCCGCGACGCTTGGTACCTTTGTGAAATATCCATTTGCTGCAGACTCCGCTTTTGGACAAACCAAGCGCAAACACGGCGTGAACCAAGCTGAGTTGCCGTTCATGCGGGAGCTGGCTTCTCATCTTGGGTTGGTTGAAGTGATGCCTGATGTTTGGGCACGTCATCCGTTAGTTTACGCGGTCGAAGCGGCTGACGATATTTGCTATGCGTTGATTGATCTTGAGGATGCGGTTGAGCTCGGTCATTTGGACTATGAGGAAGTCTCATCGCTAATGAAGGAGCTTGTCGATCGTGGAGCGAGACGAAATCTCTACGAACAGCTACTTGACGATTCTGAAGCCAAGCTCGAGCTTCTTCGTTCTGCTGCGATCGATGCCTTGGTTCATGAGGCCGAAGCCCGATTCCAATCACACTATGACGCTATTGTCAGCGGAACCTTCGATGAAGAATTACTGGATTGGCGACGTGCCTCGGCTGGTGAAGTGATTCAGCGGGCGAAGGCGCTGGCGCGTGAACGCGTCTATGTTGACCTGACCAAACAATCCTATGAAGGGCAGAGTGGACGACTACTGCGTGGGGTGCTTTCACATCTCATTGACGGAGCGGAAGCGCTAGCACAAGCCGGAGGTGATGGAACACACATTAGTTCAAAGGCGCGAGATGCAGTCGCTCGACTCGGTAAATTCAGGCCGCGACCGAACGACTCAAAGTATCAGCGTCTCATGCGTGTGACTGATTACGTGTCGGCCATGACGGATCGTTATTTGATTCGTCTGGTCGATGATCTCACTCGACTTGGCTATTTTGAGAGAGATTCCTGAAGGAAATTCCCGACATAATTAGCAATGATTGGTTGCGCTTCGGCGGTGGGGTGCAGGCCATCGTCTTGGAATAAATCGCGCTCAAGTGCTACCGGTTCGAGGAAAAAAGGTAGGTAGGCAACCCGTGTTTCGCGAGCGACTTGATCTTGTGCGTTTCGAAATGCACGGGTGAATGGTCCGCCATAGTTTCTCGGGAGTTCAATACCAGCGTAAAGAACCTGAGCGCCTGCGTCAGTCGCAAGCTGAAACATGGCTTTTAGATTGGCCTGCATCGTTGCTAGCGGTAGACCACGTAATCCATCATTTGCACCAAGAGCGATTAATACGGCGTCTGGCTGATGACGTTCGAGTAGGCCTGGGAGTCGTGATAACCCGCCAGTCGTTGTCTCACCCGAAATCGATGCGTTTAAAATTTGACCATCAGTCCCCAATATTTCTTCAGGATCGGCGGCTAACAGGTCAACCCAACTTTGACCGCGGTCCAGCCCATAGCCTGCACTGAGACTGTCACCGACGACGAGAAGCGTTGGGGCTCCCATTGCTGGTGTGATGAAACTCAACCAGAGGAAAATTACTCGCAATGTCTGCACAACCAGTCCTTCATGTTCGTAATGTCTCGCATGGGTTCGAAGACCAAAGCGGTCAACGTCTGTCAGTTTTGGAGTCTCTCGACCTTAAGATCAACCCAGGTGACAGTGTAGCGATAGTTGGCCCATCGGGCGCGGGTAAGAGCACGTTACTGTCTTTATTAGCCGGTTTAGATATTCCTGAAACGGGAGAGATTCTGTTTAAAGGTGACGATTTTAGTGCGTTAAGTGAAGATGAGCGGGCGGCGATTCGGCGCGGTCGGATTGGTTTTGTTTTTCAGAGTTTTCAGTTACTCCAGGGTCTGACAGCACTTGAAAATGTCATGTTGCCTTTGGAACTGACTGGCATGTCGGTGGCTGATGCCAAGCAACGAGCCACAAATTGGCTCGAGCGAGTTGGCCTCGGAGCACGGATTAATCACCGTCCGCGCATGTTATCAGGTGGCGAGCAGCAGCGCGTGGCTGTCGCCCGGGCATTTGTCAATGAACCTGCGCTCTTGTTTGCTGATGAACCGACCGGGAATCTGGATAGAAAGACTGGCGATTCTGTGTCTGATTTGCTGTTCGAACTGAATAAAGAAACCGGCACGACGCTGATCTTGGTGACGCATGATGAGCGTCTGGCCTCGCAGTGTCAGCGCGTGTTGCATCTGGAAGATGGGCAACTCAATGAGGTTGCTGCATGATTGCGTTACGTCTTTTGTGGCGTGAGTTTGTCAGTGGTCAATTAAGTCTGTTGGCACTTGCATTGGTTGTCTCTGTCGCTGCGATGACAACCACAGAGGTCTTAACTGATCGCATTGATCGCGCGATGCGAGCCGACGCGGCAGCGCTTCTTGGCGGAGACTTAAAGCTCAGGGGGCCACGCCCAATTGACCCTGAATGGCTGGATGAAGCCAAGGCACTGGGTGTCTCTGCAACCGAAACGATCGAATTTCCATCCGTAATCGGCAGTCAGTCAAACTTTGAATTGACTGGACTGAAGATCGTGACAGAAGGCTACCCCTTGAAGGGTAAACTCGAGATTTCCGATAGCCGAGCCGGTATCGGATATCCGGCATCGGGTATTCCAGAGCCTGGGACTGCATGGGCAGATCCACAACTGGCATCGAAACTCGATATCGATGTGGGTGATGTGGTGTCAGTGGGCGAAACTGAGCTCAAAATCACTCAGATTTTGGTGTTTGAACCAGACCGAGGAGGATCGTTTGTTTCTCTAACGCCGAGGCTTTTGATGAATCAAGCGGATCTTGAATCATCGCAATTGATCCAGCCTGGAAGTCGGGTCCGCTATATCACCTTATTTGCAGATGGTGATATTGAGAAATTTAAGGCGTTCGTTGAGCCAAAGCTCGACATTAGCCAGCGCCTTCGTGGGGTTGTGGATGGTCGACCAGAAGTTGGTAATGCGCTCACGCGAGCGACAACCTATTTGTCACTCGCAGGCCTTTTGACTGTTCTTTTATCAGGAGCCGCGATTGCGATGACCGCCAATCGATGGGCGTCTGATCATATCGCTGACAGCGCATTGTTTCGGACGTTTGGACTGAGTGGTGCGGAGGCATTACGCATCTTCACCACGGAACTTGTTGTCCTTGGCGGATTGGCGAGCGGGCTTGGTGTTTTGATTGGATATGGGCTTCAGCTTGCTCTGGTCGATACGATTGCCGGCCTTTTAACCATTAGTTTGCCTGACCCAAGTGTGAAGCCTGCCATTTTAGGTTTATTCACAGGCTTTGTGACACTCTTTGGTTTCGCAGCGCCTGCACTGATATTGCTCGCGAACGTACCACCAATCCGCGTACTCAAACGTGATTATGAGGTGTCTGGTCTTGGTCAATTTGGTCGCTATGGATTCGCCTTACTAGCGATTGGGATCCTTGGATACTTGTACAGTAATGACATAGTGCTCACCGGCTGGGTTGTACTCGCAGTTGTCATATTGGTTGGGCTTGTCAGTCTATTCGGTCGGATCGTGATCCGAAGTCTTGGGCCACTGGAACAGTTGGGTCCAGCATGGCGGTTTGGTATTCAGCAGCTTGTCAGAGATCCGCAGGCTTCAGGTGGTCAGTTGATGGCGTTTGCACTCACAGCACTTGCCATAGCAATGGTCGCGTTGATTCGATTTGATTTGATTACGACGTGGGAAACTCAGGTGCCTGAGGATGCACCGAATACGTTCGCTTTGAACATCACAGATCAGGATCAATCGAGTTTTGTAGAGACCGTGACGGGCCGGGGCGGTGACCTTGCGCCTTTGTACCCGATTGTCAGAGGTCGCCTAGAGACCGTCAATGGAGTTCCACTGGTCGATCACTTGGCTGGCGTTGAGGCCCCTGGATCGGTGAGGCGTGAGCTTAGTTTGACCGAGTCTGGTGTTCTTGGTCGGGACAACCAGGTTGATCGTGGACGCTTTTTTACGGACAGCGATGGCCCAGGGTTGGTGACAGTTGAATCGAAGCTTTTTGATGAGCTGAATTTACAACTCGGTGATGTGATTCAGTACACCATTGGTCCCGATCGAATTTCTGCAGAAGTCATTGGGTCGCGTGTCGTTCAGTGGGATTCAATGTTGCCGAACTTTTTTATGATCTTTTCACCAGGAACTCTGGAGCCTTTTGAATCGACGCGACTGACCAGCATGCGTCTGCCGAACCCGTCAGAGGACACTGCGGCCATTAGCGGTGCCTTTCGGCAGGTCACTTTATTATCAGTCGATGCGATTTTGAATCAGATCCGCGGGATCTTGGACCGGGTATCACAAGCAGTCAGTGTCGTTCTTTACTTCGTCCTCGTTGGGGGCGTTTTGGTGCTCGCGGCAAGTATTCAGACGTCACTTCCTGAGCGGCGTAAGGAGTCTGCGATTTTGAGAAGCTTAGGTGGCTCAGACAGTTTGTTATCGCAATCCCAGTGGGCTGAATTTCTAACTCTTGGTGTGATGAGTGGTTTTTTAGCTGCGGTTGGTACAGAGCTTCTTGGTTGGCTTGTTTACACTGAAATTTTCAATTTGGAGTGGTCATCCAAATGGCAGATTTGGGTGTTTGCGCCAGTTTTGACCGGTGCTATTGTTGGAGTCATCGGGCGTTGGTCTGCGAAGCAAGCACGACGGATGCCCCCGGCTCAGTTATTAAAAATTGCGGATACATAGAAGGTTGTTGCATTGAAACGTTATGCCCCACTACTTGTTGCCTGTTTGATGGCAGGCTTGGTTGCCTTTCCATTTGTTCGAAATCTCACAACCGGTGAAAAAGGGATGCCTGGTGCACAAATTGGCGGGCACTTTGTTTTAGAAACAGCGACAGGTCCGCTTGATACTGCGCAATTAGATACAGATTTGATGCTGATCTACTTTGGATACACCTATTGTCCGGACGTCTGTCCCACTGAGCTTGCTCGGATGGCTGGAATCTATGAGGGTTTGGGTGAAGATCAAACGCGTGTGTCGGGGTTGTTTGTGACAGTAGACCCTAAGCGAGACACCGTGGAAGCCGTGACCGAGTATGCGGAGGTCTTTGATCCCTCGTTTAAAGGCTTATCGGGTGACCAAGCGCAGATTGAACAGGTCATGCGACAGTATCAGGTGTATGCACAAAAAGTTGGAGACGACCCCGAGAATTACACTGTCGATCATTCCTCTCGAATTTATTTGATGGATCGTGACGCTAAACTGATGGCGTTATTCTCGATGGATACAGAGATTCCAGTGATGATCGATCAGGTCAAAAACTTTCTTTGACCTAAATCATCTCTTTAGTTGAGTCGAGACGATTGTCGTATTGGGTTGTCTATCGTTAGGGATAACACTCTTAGGAATAACTTTAACCACCAAGGAGTTTTCATGACTGATTCAAAAGTCTATCCGGTTGATCCTGCGATTGCAGCGAACGCGTGGGCAGACGAAGCAACTT
>CAJXTO010000044.1 GCA_913061245.1 uncultured Oceanospirillales bacterium | reverse complement strand
ATAACAATGAGGATGCCCCATGCCAGTCACTATCTCTCACCGTGGCGATATGATCGAAGTCGACGGAACTTTGCCTGCAGTTGGATCAAAAGCTCCAGCTTTTTCGCTTGTAGCGAACGATTTGTCCGAAATCACTCTGGATTCATATGCCGGAAAAAATTTGATTTTGAATATTTTTCCATCGATTGATACACCGACGTGCGCAAAGAGCACCCGTCGTTTCAATGAAGAGTTGTCGGCACTTGATAATACCCATGTGCTTTGCGTGAGTGCTGATCTTCCATTCGCGCAGGCTCGTTTTTGTGGGGCCGAAGGCCTAGAGCGCGTTGAGACCGGATCAACTTTCAGATCAACGTTTTCTGATGATTATGGTGTGACGATTCTGTCTGGTAAGTTGGCGACTTTAACCACGCGTGCGGTTATCGTCATTGGACCAGATGGTGTAGTTAAGCACGTCGAGCTGGTTCCTGAGATCGGGCAAGAGCCTGATTACGACGCGGCGCTCGCATCACTTTAATTATTCAGCAACGAGGCGATTGATTCACGAGTCGCCTCGGTTGCCTCCTCAGCTTCTTGCGTTAGCCGTTCATACACCTCGATGATTTGATTGGCCATGTCGGTCAATTCGCTGCCACCACCTGATTGTCCACCGGTATGGGTGATCAACACGGGCTCTTTGAGAGAGTCATTCAACTCTTGAATCAAAAGCCAAGCGCGTCGATATGACATATTGATCGATTTGGCCGCTTTGGATAAGGAATGTTCTTTTTGAATGGCTTTAAGGAGAGCAATCTTCCCTGGGCCCAAGAGGGTGTCATTATCGCCGAGCACCAGCTTAAGCTTGAGTCGTGGTGCAGACATTACTAGCAGTCTCTGTCTGTCACCTTTCGCGTTGTTTTGCGAGGGTGTAATACGTAGCAGGTCCCAATTTCATTATCTCCGCGTGTCACAAACATGCGATACGGGTTACTCGAGACGATGACATTGAGCGGCTCACCATAGGATCGTTCGAAGGTTGCCGATGCGCCACCAAGAACAAGTAAGGCGCACTTTGTCATTGATTTATGAGTCACACTGACACCAACCTCACGGAGGTTATTTACGATGTCTTTGCAGAATTCCTGGCTGGTGTCCGAGCGCGTGAAGTCGCGGGCAGCAACTGCCGAAGTGCTTACCAAAACAAGGCTTAATAGAGCGATCAGTTTTTTCATACTGAAAGCCTAACAAGCCTTTGGCTGACTGAACAGTGTCAGTGAGTCATTCCGTGATGGTTTGACTCTGATGGTTTGCTATTTGCGATTAAACGCATAACTTTTAAAACGCCCCAACCCATGACGCCAATCATGAGCGCAACGATGACAAGGCTTGGCCACAGAGTATTAAAGGTTTCAATATCGATTCCAAACATGGGATTTCTCTCCTCATTCCACTGACTCAAGGTTAGACCTCTGTGCAGGTGGCGGAGCGTCCCATACGTCCGAAGACTTGATCGAGATCAGTTGGCGCGCTCGTCGAGCTCCATAAAGCGGAAAAATTTAAGCTCTAGGTCGGTTTGCAGCGCCTGATAACGCGCGCTTTCCGCCGCTGCATGCTCTGGATCTGCTTGGAAAAACTCAGGGTTCGCCATAGCTTCTTCAAGTGTTTTGATTTGCTCTTCCATTTGCTCTATTTCGATACTGAGCGCGTCATATTCACGCTTTTCGTGAAAGGCGAGTTTCTTCTTGTTTTCGGGTTTTGGTGGGGTTGGATCGCTCTTCTTCTCGGCTGATTTTTTCTCAACAGCGTTTTCGGTAGGTCGTTGTCTAAGCCAGTCGCTGTAACCGCCAACATATTCCCGCAGTGCATGATCTGGGTCGAATGACCAGATACCTGTGACGACGGAGTCCAGGAAATCCCGATCGTGACTGATAACAATCAATGTTCCTTGATAACCGAGAAGCGTATCGCGAAGAATATCGAGAGTTTCGAGGTCGAGATCGTTGGTTGGTTCATCCATGATTAATAAGTTGGCAGGCTTCAAGAAGAGTCGAGCCAGCAAAAGCCTGTTGCGCTCACCACCCGAAAGCATGCGAGTTGGCCCACGTGCACGCTCGGGAGAAAACAGGAAGTCTTGTAGATATCCAATGACATGTTTTTTGCCGCCACCAACTTCGACAAAGTCAGAGCCATGCTGGAGATTATCGATGACTGAGGCATCGTCATCGAGAGTCTCTCGTAATTGGTCAAAGAGTGCGATTTCAAGATTCGTTCCGAGTTTGGCTTTTCCCGATGTTGGATCAATTTGACCAAGAAGCGTTTTGATCAGTGTACTTTTGCCTGCGCCATTGGGACCAATTACGCCAATTCGATCGCCACGCAACACTGTTGTCGAGAAACCTTCAAACAATTTTTTATCGCCAAGCGTCAGACTCAAGTCTTCTGACTCAATGACGAGCCGTCCAGATTTCGACGCGTCAACAAGTGTGAGATCAGCTGTTTGTTGACGTTCCCTGCGTGCTGCGCGTTCGCGTCTCAGTTGTTCGAGTGCTCGAACTCGGCCTTCGTTACGAGTCCGTCTTGCTTTGATGCCTTGGCGAATCCACTCTTCTTCTTTTGCCAGTTTTTTGTCAAACGCTGCAAACTGATCAGCTTCTGCAGCAAGTTCTTGGTCGCGCCTCTCGAGGTAGGTCTGATAGTTGCACTCGTAACTCCTCAACGTACCGCGGTCTAGCTCCACAATGCGTGTGGCGAGTGCATCGAGAAATCGTCGGTCGTGAGTGATGAATAAAACGGCCCCTTGGAATAATCGAATCTGTTCTTCCAGCCATTCGATTGCTGGAATGTCTAAATGGTTTGTCGGCTCGTCGAGGAGTAATAAGTCAGGCTCAATGACCAGGGCTCGTGCGAGTAACACGCGTCGTTTCATACCACCAGAAAGCGCGTTGAATTGTGTATCAGGGTCCAAACCAAATTTCGATAGAGTTTGGTCGACCATTTGTTCGACACGCCAACCATTCGCTGCTTCGAGTGCATGCTGGCATGATTCAAGCTCTTGCATGTTTTTATCTGAGGGGTCTTCAGATATGGACTTCAACACGTGGTGGTAGCGTTCAAGCAGTGGAGTTAAATCCCCGAGACCTGAAGCAACGACTTCAAATATGGTGCCGTTAGTCCCTGTGGGAACATCTTGAACAAGTCGCGCGACTTTCAGACTGGAGCTCTTATTGATCTCACCCGAATCTGCAAGAATTTCTCCTGCAATCAACTTCATCAGCGTCGATTTACCTGCGCCATTTCGACCAAGTAATCCGATCCGTTCTTTTGGCTGAATTTTTAGACTGAGATTCTCGAGAATGGCTGGGCCACCAAAGCTCACCTGAATATTTTGTATGGACAGAACACTCATGCAACTCCCCCTTCGAAGCCAAGTTGACGCCAAGCTTCGTAAAGGACGATGGCAACAGAATTTGAGAGATTGAGACTTCGATTATTCGGACACATCGGAATACGAATTACGTCAGTCACGACGTTGTGATTGCGCACTTCTTCAGGAAGACCACGTGTTTCTGGACCAAAGAGAAGGATATCGTCTGCTTGATAACTGATCGACTCATAGGATGTAGTGCCTTTGGTTGAGAGTGCAAAAATGCGTCTTTGAGGGGCATTGATGTAATGCTCCCATGACTCAAACTCTTTGACGCGTGCGAGATCGTGATAATCCAATCCGGAACGTCTGACTGATTTTTCATCAAGAGAAAATCCAAGCGGGCGGATCAGGTGCAGTTGACTGCCGGTATTCGCACACAAACGAATAATATTTCCCGTGTTGGGAGGGATTTCAGGTTGATAGAGGCAGACTGTGAGCATGGCGAGACGATACGCGCGTTACCAAAGAAAGGGAAGTCTGCTTGAGCGGTTCCAAAATGGAACGGATCAAGCATCCTAACAGCCCTTTTTTTCTCGAGTCACGGCATAGATTATTTAGTGAAAGGAGGCGCTTATGCAGTCAGTCGAAACACAGATCATCCCGCGGACATCAGATATCGGTAATCTCGAAGTGAAACGTGCATTACCATCACGTGAAAGACGGTCTGTTGGTTCGTTCGTATTTTGGGATCAATTTGGCCCTGGTGAACTCATCCGTGATGTTGGGCTGGATGTCCGACCTCACCCGCATATTGGCCTGTCTACATTCAGTTACCTCTTCACAGGAACCATGCAGCATCGAGATAGCCTGGGTAACGATATGATCATTGGTCCAGGTGCGGTTAATCTCATGACAGCTGGTTCGGGAATCGTTCATTCCGAGCGATCGGATGCTGAGTCTCGGGCAAATATTTCTCAGTTATTTGGAATCCAAAGCTGGCTGGCATTGCCGCAGTCTCTTGAAGAATCAGAGCCAAGTTTTGAGCACTACAGTGAGTCGAGTCTTCCCGCGTTTTCCGATCAGGGGGTCCATGGCAAAGTACTGCTTGGCGATTGGTTTGGCCTTAAAAGTCCTGTGGCTTTCCCGTGGGATTCTCTGTATGTGGATTTGCAGATGTCTGGAAATGGAGTCGTGCAGTTTCCAAAAGATCACCAAGAAAGAGCTATTTATAGTGCGCAGGGCGCTATTGAAGTTGATGGAATTCGATATCCTGAATCAGAGTTGTTGATTCTGGCTCCCGGAAAGGATGTACGGATAGAGGCCCCACATGGAGCTCGGGTTTTGGTATTCGGTGGTGAACCTCTTGATGGGCCGCGGCACCTCTGGTGGAACTTTGTGTCATCGAGCAAGGACCGAATTGAGCAGGCCAAAACTGACTGGGTCGATGGTCGATTCGCTCAGGTTCCAGGAGAGGATGAGTTTATCCCACTGCCTGAGAACAGTTGATTTCTCAGCCAGTGAGCAAGTGCTTGCTCTGGGATGTCAGGAATATTTTCATTTTCTATGATCGGTAGCAATTCAAAGTGAATGGGCTGGTCGAGACGTTTTTTGATTTCGTGCATGTAGAGGCCCAGGCGCAATGTGAGAGCTGTCCTGGATGCCTGCTGAAAAAGCTTTGAGTTTGACCCTTCAAACCGAATGGGCAGTACATCGCAACCAGACGCTTTAATGAGTCTGCCGACAAGTGGTTTCCATGCATCATCCTCAACAGGTGCACCGCGTTTTTGAGACCAAGAAACTCCGCCTGCGGGAAACAGAGCGACGACGCCACCATTTTTGAGAGTTTGAATCGATTGTCTACGGGTCTCAACATTGAGTTTAGTGGCCTGTCGGCCGGGTTGAAATTCAATCGGTAGGATATTGGGATTGAGCGAAGGCTCTTGTCTTAAAACACCGTTTGCGATGACTCGGAAGTCCGGATCGAGTCGCGATGCGATCCAGGCGAGGGTTACGCCATCGGCAACACCAAATGGGTGGTTTGCGATTAAAAGTAGACCTTGACCTGAGCGTCTCGTCGGAATCTGCATAAGTTCTGTCGAAGGGCCACGACATCCTAGATGGTCTAGCGCAACGTCCCAGACATCAGGGGTCTGGAATATTGTTGAGGCCGTCTGGAATTCTCGATAGCGGCGCATCAAACGTCCGCGACCTGTTAGCGCTTCCATCGTTTTGATTAGTAGTCGTTGCGGGATCGGCATCCAATCCTCGGCATAAGAAATAGGTTGTGGTTTCACTGTGAGTTCATCAAACGTCAAGACACTGCAATAAAACCTTCATAGACTAACGAAATCAAGTAGGAGGAAAGAATGAGGCATCTGACAGATACGCATGCACACACGGTGGCAAGCACGCATGCATATTCTACGGTCGAAGAATATTTTCAAGCTGCTGCAGATAAGGGGCTTCAGTTATTCAGTATTACTGATCATGGTCCAGAGATGCCGGATTCGCCGCACCCGTGGCATTTTGGAAACATGCGCGTATTACCGCGCACTCGTTATGGAGTCGCGATGCTTAAGGGGATTGAAGCAAATATTCTCCCGGCAGAGCATCGTCCATTGGATGTCAATGCGACCTTGATGAGTTTTATGGATTTCGGAATTGCCAGTTTTCATGAACCTGTATTTCCGCCATCGGATCTTAAAGCGCATACACAGGCGATGATCACGGCTATGGAAACAGGCCTTATCCAAATCCTCGGTCACCCGGGTAATCCAAACTATCCGATCCAAATTGATGAAGTCGTCCGTGCCGCTCGTGATAACAATGTGTTGATTGAAATTAATAATTCATCATTTGTAAGTTCAAGGCTTGGAAGCGAACCATACTGCATGCAGATTCTTGAGACAGTGCATGCACTTGACTGGAAGGTGGCCTTATCGAGTGATTCCCATGTTCACTACACGGTGGGTGATGTTGACGTCGCACTCGGTAAAATTGAATCGATCGGGTTTCCAGAGGACAACATCGTGACTTTAAATGCTCGCCGTCTTATCGAATTTCTGGGCGAGCATGGGAAGCCTGTTGTTCGAGAGCTTTCGGATTGGTTGGATGAACTCGAAGCGCCAGATATTCTTGAATTGTAGCGTTCTGTAGCAGGTTCATCTTCCGGATATTTTGAGTTCTACAGCACGAGGCGTATGCTCGCGCTTTGCTCGTCGGATATTCCCCTATGGAACTTGCTGGTCTCGAAATATTCATTCTGATTGGTGTGGCACTGCTGGCCGGTGCGATTAACACAGTCGCAGGCGGTGGTTCGAATCTCGTACTTCCAACTTTGATGATTATGGGTATGCCGCCTGAAGTTGCTAACGCAACGAATAGAGTGGGTATTTTTGTTGAGTCTGTTGTCGCAATTTCTGAATTTAAGCGGCATAAAAAACTAGAGACGTTTGACCTCAAAGCGATACTCATTCCGATGGCAATTGGTGGCCTTCTTGGCTCGCTTGCAGCTGCGTTCGCTCCACCTGATATTCTCAAGCCTGTATTGATTGGGACAATGATCTGTATGTCTCTGTTGGTTTTATTTAAACCGGCTGTGGTTTCTCCTCCCACAGGTACAGAAGTGCGGAGGGTGAGTGAGACTCCGTCTGCATGGATCGGCCTATTGGCTGCTGGTTTCTATGGTGGATTTATTCAGGCGGGTGTTGGATTTTTACTTTTGGCATCTATCGCAGGAACTTTGCGGTACGACATCGTGCGAGCAAATGCTATTAAATTGGTATGTACGTTCGTATTCACGCTGGTCTCGCTGGGAATTTTTATATGGCAGGACCAAGTCGCGTGGGTTGAAGGTTTGATTTTGTCGGTTGGTTATGTTGCCGGGGCCTATTTTGGAGTCAAGCTCGCCGTCTACACCGATCCTAAAGTGCTTCGATGGTTTCTATTCGTAGCCACTCTGCTTGCAGGCGGAGCAGCCATTTTCTCTTAAGCAAAAGCGGATAAAGATATTCTATCCGCCAATGAGTTAGCCGAGTACGAGCCAGATAACGACAGCAACGATAACTGCACCAACGATGTATTTAACCGTTGAGCTTTCTTCCTCGTCTGCATGTGGTGCAGGTGAAGCAGTTGGCGCTGCTTGTTGTGGCTGACTAGCGGGTGCCGTTTCTGCGACCGGAGCTTTAGGAGCTTCCGGTGCTGCCTTAGGCTCAGCTGCTACCTTTTCTGCTGGAGCTGCTTTGGCTTTTGGTGCCGCGCCTTCAACACAATTGATACAACGGCGACCTTGGGCTTTTTGTTCACCCGAAACCGTGTAGGCGGTGGTTTTATCGATTTCTACGCCGCAAACAGAACATGTACGCACAAGTAATTTCCTTTTGAAGGTATCAAGTGTTTGCATCGTAAGAGATTATTTATGTCGATTTCAACGATTTAGGAAATATCGTTGCGGTTTTATGCTCTTTTCTTGATCTGGTCAGGTAAATCGGTTTCCAATGCATGTGGGAATAATAGGAGTTTAAAATGGCAGATGAAGACAGGATCAAAGAGTTTTTAAAACTGCAAAAACAGATTAAGCAGGATCCTAAGCGGATTGCAGCCGTGATTAAGCAATGGATGGCGGAAGATACGAAACCAAAGAACCGGCCTAAGAAGTGAGGAATCGTTTTGGCAGAAAAACATTCGCCAGTTCAGAAAATTTGGTGGTGGGTCGTCACTCTGTACTACCTAACACGTGACATCGACTTGGTTATACAGCGACTGCAGGCGCGTCAGGCGTGTGCGAAAGGCCAATGTGCCTTACCGAGTGCAGATGATAAAAATCATCGACGTGATTAAAAAAGCCGCTCTGGTTTAACCGAGCGGCCTTTAATTCATCAGAATTTAATTCCTAACAAAAAACGCGCAATCAATCCTTTTTTACCGATTTGATGGCTAGACAACATTTTTCTTTTTTTCTGGTCTTGGATCTCTTGCTCAACGATTCTCACGTATGAACCGAGCAATCCGCGACCAACACCGACTGGAATCATTTCCTTTCTCCTCGTGGTTCGCAGACAACGTTCAATAAGAATACTCGCAACATGTGCATAACGCAATATCTGCGCTATATAAAAATTTTTATTGGAAAATCAGGAAGTAGTGTTCATTCGCATCTGATAAAGAGGTCGTCATATCGATGTTAATCATGTGATATCGATTCTATAGCGATCGAGTGTTTCGCTTATTAATGCCTGCAGAGTGAAGATCAGTTCCTCGGCTTCAGGGTTGAAAACGAGAGTCGGAGTCCGACATCTAGATAAAAACAAAGAGGTGAAGCGTGTCAAAAACTCAGTGTGAAGTGGAAATCCTGGTTCGGGGGGCTCACGATCAAATCATTGCCGGTTTAATGAAGCTCAATGTCGATCAACTACGGGAGGGTCTCGAGTGGAGTCGAGCAAATTACGGAAAATTAGATGTTGAGCGTTTGTTAGAAATGGCGATCGAGTTACATGAAAACGCAAATCCTTAGCGATATCGGAATTGCAGAGGGGTTCACGTGGATTCGGTGACCCAGGCGGTTCTCGGAGGAGCCGTTAGCTATGCGATATTGGGAAGGCGCCTGGGGAGGCGTGCCGCGATATATGGTGCGGCTTTAGGGACTTTGCCCGATCTTGATGTTCTCATCGATTTTGGTGGCCCAATCGAAAATATGACCTACCATCGCGGCTTTTCCCATTCGTTTTTGGTGCAGGCTTTGGTGGCGCCTGCGCTCGCTTGGATCGTTGTGCGCCCGAAGCAGTTAAGCGATTCGCTATTTTTGCGGTGGTGGTTAGCCATATTGCTGTGTTTCGTGACACATAGTTTGGCAGATTTGTTTACGGTCTATGGTACTCAGGTCTTGTGGCCATTATCGGTCCATCCGTTTGCACATTCTTTATTGTTTATTATTGATCCGCTTTACACGTTACCTTTGGTGATCGCGTTTGTTGTCACGTTAGTTGGTAAACGTATCCATTTGAACGTGTTGATTAACAGCCTGATGCTTGCAGTGTCTACGGGCTATTTGATTTGGAGTGCAAGCGTTAAGGTGCTGATTGATGACAAAGCGATGGAGGCTCTTAACTTACGGGGTATTTCCCCCACAACATACGAATCCACGCCCGCACCTTTTAATACGCTTCTGTGGCGAAGTGTTGCGATAGACGGTGATTACTATTACGAAATCTGGACATCGATTTTTGATGAAGTCGATCAGGTGCAAATTCAGCGCTATCCGCGGAATCTTGATTTAGTGAAGCCTGTTTTAGATCACCCGAGTGTCCAACGATTGCAGTGGTTTACCAAGGATCAATATAAAGCGTGGGAAAAGGGAGATCAGATATTCCTGAGTGACCTCCGAATGGGTGTTGAAGGGGCTTATGTATTTAACTTCGAGGTCGCTAAAAAGGAGGGTGAACAGACCATCATCGGTAGCTTTGAACGACTAGAGCAGCGGCCACAACTCAATCGAATTGAAAAAGTCTGGCAGAGAATTTTTGATTCCTCCATTGAAGTTTCTTTACGTTAAGCGAGCCAGATTAACCAGAGGTCATTCCTGCTCGATCTGCAAATGGAGCCTCAACCTTGAACAGTAAGGACTATCTCCCCACTATTTCCTTGTGAATTAACTGAGGAAGAACGATGGAAGACACGGGACAGATTCTACTGTGGGTGGGTATCGGACTATTTCTCGCGCTCGCGATTGCTGATACTGGTCGACAGGACTAATGGCTAGTTCAGGTGATCAAGAGCAGGATCCTAGCGAGCCTGTCGAAGAGAAAATGAAGCCCGCGAGTGATCCGAAGGACAGTTCGTCGACTCAAGACCAAAACAAGTTTTATTACCCTGGAAGTGACCCCCAAGAATGAAAAAACCAGATCGCGTAGCAGATAATAAGTTGACCATGCCATATGGTGACAGTGTTAGTGCGCCTGCGATTACAGAGGTGGATACTTCTGGATACCGTGAAATTAAATCGAAGGAAGCATCGGCAAAACTGCGCGGTCGTTACGAGGAATTACAGGAAGAGTTCCGTCAATTGGTTGCGACGTCTGAAGATACTCAGAGGATGTACGAAGCGTCGGTCAGTTTCGTTCCAATCGTTGGTAAGGTCTATCACCTCTACCGACGTGAAAATGGAGAAGAGTGGATCAGTATGATACCGCCAGAAGATTTTGGCTCTTATTATCATGAATATTTAGGTAGTTATCGGCTAGCTACCGACTCAGTGTGGGTCAGGGTTTAACTGTCCCCGGTTTGGAGCTACTACTAAGTGGTGGCCAGAGAGGGAATCGAACCCCCGACACGAGGATTTTCAAT
>CAJXTO010000043.1 GCA_913061245.1 uncultured Oceanospirillales bacterium | reverse complement strand
GCGCTCAACCGACGTTCTTTGCCAGAATTTTCTGCGCCCATTCTTGAGGCCCTGTTTGATGTACGCTGGTTCCTTCGGAATCCACCGCCACTGTCACCGGCATATCTTCGACCACGAACTCATGGATCGCTTCCATACCAAGATCTTCAAACGCGATAATCCGCGACGACTTGATCGCTTGAGCGACCAAGTATGCAGCACCACCGACAGCCATCAAATAAGCAGCTTGGTGCTTCTTGATCGCCTCAATGGCAACTGGTCCGCGCTCAGCCTTCCCAACCATCGCAAAGAGACCTGTTTGCTCAAGCACTTGATCAGTAAACTTATCCATCCGAGTCGAGGTCGTTGGACCTGCTGGACCAACTACTTCTTCACGAACCGGATCCACCGGTCCAACGTAGTAAATCACCTTACCCTTCAGATCGACTGGCAATTCTTCACCTTGATTTAGCATATCGACAATCCGCTTATGCGCAGCATCTCGACCTGTCAGCATCACACCATTCAACAACAAGGTTTCGCCTGGTTTCCAAGACTTCACTTCATCATGCGTCAAGGTGTCTAAATTCACACGACGGGCGCTTGGGCCCACGTCCCAAGTTATATCCGGCCAATCCGATAGCGATGGTGCTTTTTGGAGCGCTGGCCCGGATCCATCTAACACGAAATGCGCATGACGCGTCGCTGCACAGTTTGGAATCATCGCGACAGGCTTAGATGCAGCGTGTGTTGGATAATCTTTTATCTTGATATCCAAAACAGTCGTTAATCCACCAAGGCCTTGAGCGCCGATACCTAAATTATTGACTGCCTCAAAAATCTCGAGACGCAGCTCTTCCGCACGTGTTTGAGGGCCGCGAGCTTTTAATTCATGAATATCGATTGGATCCATTAATGACTCTTTCGCCATCACAGCCGCTTTTTCTGCCGTTCCGCCGATACCAATACCGAGCATTCCTGGAGGACACCAACCTGCCCCCATGGTTGGTACCGTTTTCACGACCCAATCCACAATTGAATCCGACGGGTTCAACATGACCATTTTCGACTTGTTCTCAGAGCCACCACCCTTTGCGGCAACTTGAACATCGACCGTATTACCTTCGACGATTTCATAGTGAATAACAGCCGGCGTGTTGTCTTTCGTATTCTTCCGCGCACCATCTGGATCTTCAAGAATTGAGGCACGCAAAACATTATCTGGGTGGGTGTACGCGCGGCGAACACCCTCATTGATCATGTCAGATACTGACATCGTGGCGCCTTGCCAAGACACATTCATCCCAACCTTGATGAATACGGTGACGATCCCAGTATCCTGGCACAGTGGACGATGCCCCATGGCAGACATCCGTGAATTAATCAGAATTTGAGCCAATGCATCCTTCGCAGCCGGCGATTCTTCGCGTTCGTAGGCCTCATTCACAGCCTGAATAAAATCCACCGGGTGGTAGTAAGAAATAAATTGAAGTGCATCTGCGACGCTATCAATCAGATCATCCTGACGAATCACTGTCATTGGTTCATCATCCTTTGTTGTTGAGATGGGTCCTGAAGCCTACCAGATGTACCTAAAAAACGTATGCTCATTAAGGTGTAAACCAATGCGTGCAATGCAAAATATGCACTTCATTCAGACTGAGCGCTGGTTTCTGGTACACTCGCGTTTTTAGTCAGTCTTGCCCATTGAGGCCACGAGGATTAATGCAAAATCAGTACAACCGAGATGAACTGCTCGCCTGCGCCCACGGTGAATTATTTGGCGAGGGCAATGCGAAGCTACCAGCGCCCAATATGTTAATGATGGATCGCATCGTGACGATCACTCAAGACGGTGGACAATTTGGCAAAGGACATATGCTTGCAGAACTCGACATCGATCCAAGCCTTTGGTTCTTTGATTGCCATTTCCCAGGAGACCCTGTGATGCCTGGATGTCTCGGCCTCGATGCGATGTGGCAGTTGGTTGGATTCTTCCTTGGTTGGAGTGGACATCCTGGTAAGGGACGTGCGCTTGGTGTTGGTGAAGTTAAGTTCACTGGGCAGATCTTGCCTACAGCAAAGAAAGTAACCTACGAAATTGACATGAAGCGCGTGATTGCGCGCTCACTGGTGATGGGACTGGGCGATGGAGTCGTTCGAGTTGACGGCCGCGCAATTTATCATGCGACTGATCTGAAGGTTGGCTTGTTTACGTCGACTGACGGGTTCTAAAAACAACAATAAAACGCACGACAAGAAAGGAGTCGGTATGCGTAGAGTAGTGATTACAGGATTAGGAATTACGTCGTGCCTCGGTCTCGACGCAAAGGCAGTGACTGAAAGCCTGCGGCAAGGTCGCTCAGGGATTTCAGCAAACCCAACGTATGCCGAACTTGGTATGCGGAGTCAGGTTTCAGGGTCAATCGACCTTGATCTTGCTGAACACATTGATCGCAAACTGCTTCGGTTCATGGGTAATGCGGCAGCCTATGCATATTTATCACTACAACAAGCGATTGATGATGCAGGTCTCGACGCATCTGATGTCAGCAATCCGAGAACTGGTTTGGTGATGGGCTCAGGTGGTGCATCATCGCAGAGCCAAGTCGAAGCTGCAGACATCTTGAGAGAGCGTGGCGTCAAGCGAGTCGGCCCATATCGTGTTACCCAAACTATGGGCTCAACAGTCTCGGCAAACCTCGCGACAGCATTCCAAATCAAGGGTGTGAATTACTCCATGTCATCTGCGTGCTCAACAAGTTTGCATTGCATGGGTAACGCCATGGAGCAAATCCAACTTGGTAAGCAAGATATCGTTTTTGCAGGCGGCGGTGAGGAAGAGCACTGGACGCTGTCATGCCTTTTCGATGCGATGGGCGCACTCTCTTCGAAATACAATGACACACCTGACAAAGCATCCCGTGCATATGATGCAAATCGCGATGGATTTGTTATTGCAGGCGGCGGTGGCGCCCTAGTACTTGAAGAATATGAGCATGCGAAAGCGCGTGGCGCAAAAATCTATGCTGAAATCGTCGGATATGGCGCAACCAGTGATGGCGCAGATATGGTGGCGCCATCTGGGGAAGGCGCGATTCGCTGCATGCAACTGGCGACAGAGGGTGTTGAAGGTCCGATTGATTACATCAATGCTCACGGCACATCCACACCAGCGGGTGACATTGTGGAACTGAACGCTATTAAAACCGTATTCGGTACAAACGCTCCGATTATCGGTTCAACAAAATCACTATCAGGTCACTCGCTCGGCGCTGCTGGCGTCCAAGAAGCGATTTATTCAATTCTCATGATGCAAAATGACTTCATCGCAGCATCAGCCAACATTGAAACATTAGATCCAGGAGCTGAGGGCATGCCAATTGCGCTTCAGCGCGTCGATAAACCGATCAACACGATCTTGTCGAACTCATTTGGATTCGGCGGAACAAATGCGTGTATGACGTTCCAGAAACTCAGTTAATGAAGCTGTATTCATCACCTCCCTCGCCATTTGGGCGAAAAGTTAAGATCACAGCCCATGTCACTGGACTGTTTGACGAAATTGAGGTGGTGAATATCGACGGAAACGACCCTCAGAGCGCTACGCTGAATCCAAATCCGCTCAACAAGATTCCAGCGCTTGAGTTAGCTTCCGGAGAATTGATCATTGATTCAAAAGTCATCTGCGAACATCTCATCCAACAATCAGGCCGTCTCGAGCTCTTACCAGAGAGCAACCGCGTCCACCTTCTGAGCCGAGCTTCTTTAGCCGATGGAATCACCGAAGCTGCACTTTTGATGGTTTACGAACGTCGCTTCCGTGACGAATCACAAATTAATTCCGATTGGCTGAATCGTCAGAATCAGAAGGTGCTTGGGGGTCTTAGCTGGTTTACCGAAAATCTAACCGACATTGCAAACACACCGACTCTAGACCAGATCGGGTTAGCAGTGGCTCTCGGTTATCTCGATTTCCGCTTCTCTGGAGAGTGGAGAACGCGGTTTACTGATCTTGCTCTGTGGCTGACCCAGTTCCAGCAGATGGTTCCTGGATATCAGTTAACTGACCCTCAGACTCATGCTTAGCCAGCAACATCTTTTCACGCAGGCTTTGCTGGCGTCTTAACACAGTTTTTCTCTTTTTCAGTCGCAGCATCCGTTGCCGAATAACTGAACTTGAATCAAACCGACGCATGTGTAGCTCCCTCTTGCGTATAGTGGCGTTCGACTGTTTCCGCCAACTCTTGCCTCCAAGGCCTTGGTTTTATGCCGAAGGTATATAGTAACTTTCTCGTCGACAACACCAATCTGCGCGGTCGCTCTGCACGACCTTGAATTGATTGGCCTGATATTCCGACAATCTCTTCCACGGCTAAGTCTTCAAATTGGCGGGCTTGAGCGATGATGCACTCTCCAAGCTCCATCCAAGATGCATCACCCTGACAACCAACATGATAGACACCATAGGCACCTGCGCCCGCGTGGAGTTGGTCGATGACCGCGCTAACGACTCGACCGATATCAAAAATCGACGTGGGACACCCACGCTCATCCTGGATCATTGGAAGTTCTGATTCGATTCGGGCTCGATCCAGAATATTTGTCACGAAACTGTTCGGGCCAGGAGCAAATAAATGAGACACACGAAGGATGATATGCCGATCTAAGAGGCTCTCGATGTCGCGTTCTGCCTCAAGCCGCGTTTGGCCATAAAGATTAAGTGGGTTCGGGGCATCATCTTCAAAATAGGCGATATCTTTCTGACCATCGAAGATATAGTCGGTCGACAACTGAATAAGCGTTGCATCAAATTCTCGACAGGCAATCGCGAGACTAACGGGAAGATCATGATTGATTTGACGGCATTCAGTCGGATCAGTCTCTGCACGATCAACGCCTGACTCAACCATACAGTTGACCACAAAATCTGGGCGACGCATTCGAATCGCCTCAAAGATCTCTCGGTCATCCGCTAGGTTGACAGAACTTGGCAAAACCACCCGTTGCTGACCACCACTGGCATCAGTCTCAAAGAATGCGGTTGCTAAGCTTGTGTCTTCACCGACAATAAGAACACGAGCCCGAGGAAACCGGTTGTCGGACTCGTCTTCAAAGCTTGTTGGCTTAGAAGGGGATTTCGTCATCGATATTTGGATCAGGCATCGGCTGGCTCACAGGTTGCGGCGCAGCCTGTTGCTGAGGAGCTGGGGCACTCTGTGGGCGTGACTGCATTGGCGCAGACGTATTCATATCACCCTCACCGCGACCATCAAGCATCATCATTTCACGACCAACGATTTCCGTTGCATATTTTTTCTGACCGTCCTGCTCCCACGAGCGCGTTCGCAAACTACCCTCGATATAGATTCGTGAACCTTTACGTAGATATTGGCCACAAATTTCAGCCAACCGATCAAAGCAAACAACCCGATGCCATTCAGTGCGTTCCTGCATCTCACCACTGTTACGATCACGCCATGAATCAGTTGTTGCGATACTTAAATTCGCAACCTGGCTGCCTGATGGCAGTGCTTTCATTTCCGGATCGTTACCTAGATTTCCAATCAAGGTGACTTTGTTGACTGAACGCGCCATGAATTCATCCTATGTGATAAGTGTCGTTAACAAAGCGTAATGTAGCACGGACAAGTGTCTGTCAGCGACAACCGAACTTCAGTGTCGGACAGTACCTATTTTCTGCATTGAATCGATACATTAAAACCCTATCAAAAGGTACACTGGTACTTTTGTCACGATTAAAGACGGACCGCTGTGGACTCGATACAAATCCGTGGGGCACGAACCCACAACTTAAAAAATATTCAATTAGATCTCCCACGCGACCAACTCATCGTGATCACTGGACTATCTGGTTCGGGAAAGTCGTCGCTTGCTTTTGACACGCTCTATGCCGAGGGACAAAGACGTTATGTTGAGTCGCTTTCTGCATATGCGAGACAGTTCTTATCGATGATGGAGAAGCCTGATGTTGATCACATCGAAGGGCTCTCTCCTGCAATCTCAATCGAACAGAAATCAACGAGCCATAACCCTCGATCAACCGTCGGTACGATCACAGAAATTTATGATTATCTCCGGTTGCTCTATGCAAGAGCGGGCGAACCTCGTTGCCCTGATCATCATTTAAGCCTTGAAGCACAGACAGTCAGCCAAATGGTAGACCAAGTTTTGGGGTTACCTGAGGGCTCAAAAATTTTGGTGCTTGCGCCAATGATTAGTGAGCGAAAAGGAGAACATCTGCATGTCTTCCAAGAGCTAAAATCTCAAGGATTCATTCGGGTGCGTGTCGATGGCTTAGTGGTCGACCTCGATGAAGTGCCCGCACTCGACAAAAAGAAAAAGCACTCGATTGACGCTGTTGTTGATCGATTAAAAGTTGATGAGTCACAACGACTTCGCTTGGCTGAATCGATTGAGACAGGTCTCAATCTCTCTGATGGTCAAATCATCATCCAATCAATGGATGACGCCTTTGAGCCACTCATGTTTTCATCAAAGTTTGCATGTTCAGTATGTGGGTACTCAATTCCAGAGCTCGAACCACGAATTTTTTCATTTAACAGTCCATTCGGAGCCTGTCACACCTGCGATGGTTTGGGTGTACACCAATATTTTGATCCCGATCGGTTAATCGTTGATCCCGAACTCTCGCTCTCATCGGGTGCGATTAAAGGCTGGGATCGCCGGAGTATGTACTACTATCACCTACTGAAATGTGTTTCGAGACATTATGGGTTCAGCCTCGACACTGAGTGGCAAGATCTATCCGAAGAGCATCAACATAAAGTGCTCTATGGCTCAGGCTCTGAATCCATTGATTTCAGTTATGTGTCCGATCGTGGGCGTGAAGTCTCAAAGAATCATCCATTTGAGGGTGTGATTCGAAATCTTGAGCGACGCTACAAAGAAACGGATAGCCAGTCACAGCGCGACGAACTCGCAAAGCTGATGACACACGCACCTTGTCCTGACTGCGGCGGCTCTCGCCTTAATGTGGCAGCTCGTAATGTATTCATTGATGAGACTCGGCTACCAGAACTGGTCAAGCTCCCCATCGGTGAGTGCTATACATTTTTCGACTCCCTGAATCTTCCAGGGCGGCGTCAAGAAATCGCGGACAAGATTTTAAAAGAGATCCAAGCGCGCCTTGGTTTTCTAGTCAATGTTGGCTTGGACTATCTGTCGCTCGATCGAAGTGCTGAGACGCTATCAGGCGGCGAAGCACAGCGTATCCGCTTGGCAAGCCAAATTGGCGCTGGGCTCGTTGGCGTGATGTACATCCTCGATGAACCATCAATCGGCCTACATCAGCGAGATAACGAACGCCTACTTAACACACTGTTTCACTTAAGAGATCTTGGCAACACCGTAATCGTGGTCGAACACGACGAAGATGCAATGCGAAGCGCAGATTACCTGGTTGATATTGGCCCCGGGGCAGGAGTTCATGGAGGTGAGATCGTCGCTGCAGGAACGCCTCAAGAAGTCATGGCGAATCCGAAGTCAGTAACCGGGCAATATCTCTCGGGCAACAAAGAGATTGCTGTCCCAACGAAGCGTCATCCAAAAGGGATGAATTACCTGACCCTCGAAGGTTGCACCGGTAACAATCTTCAGGATGTTACGCTCAATCTTCCCCTCGGTCTCTTAACGTGCGTGACTGGAGTCTCTGGATCCGGTAAGTCGACGTTGATTAATCGCACGCTGTATCCGCATACAGCGAAGGTGTTAAATAAAGCGAATACCCTGAAGTCCGCTCCATTTGAACATTGCCATGGGATCCATGAACTCGACAAAGTCGTCGATATAGATCAGAGCCCTATTGGCCGCACACCGAGATCCAATCCAGCGACCTATACCGGTCTATTCACTCCGATACGTGAGATCTTTGCAGAGACGCAAGAAGCACGATCACGCGGATATAACCCCGGACGTTTTTCGTTCAATGTGAAAGGCGGACGGTGCGAGACCTGCCAAGGCGACGGCCTCATTAAGGTCGAAATGCATTTCTTGCCCGATATCTACGTACCGTGTGACACCTGCAAAGGGCTTCGGTATAACCGCGAGACCCTTGATATTCTTTATAAGGGCAAATCGATTCACGACGTGCTTGAGATGACTGTTGAAGATGCGCGTGAGTTCTTTGACGCAATCCCCACTCTCGCGCGGAAATTACAAACATTAGTCGACGTGGGTCTTTCCTACCTGAAACTCGGACAATCTGCGACGACACTTTCAGGTGGTGAAGCACAGCGGGTCAAGCTCGCTCGCGAGCTCTCAAAGAGGGATACTGGTCGAACCCTGTATATTCTCGATGAGCCAACGACTGGGCTCCATTTCGAAGATATCCAACAACTCCTCGTCGTACTGCATCGACTTCGTGACCACGGCAATACAGTCGTTGTGATTGAACACAATTTAGACGTTATAAAAACCGCTGATTGGATCATTGATTTAGGCCCAGAGGGCGGTTCTGGCGGTGGACAGATTATTGCCGAAGGGACACCTGAAGAAGTTGCGCAAACGAAGAGCTCCCATACTGGGCGGTTCTTAAAGCCACTCCTAGAACGCAAAAAGGGCGCCTAAGCGCCCTTCTTATTTCCCAAAAAGAACCCGGCTACTCACCGGGCTATGGGTACTGAATTATTCAGCGTCAGCTACGATCTCTGGACGATCAACCAATTCAACAATCGCCATTGGAGCTGCATCACCAGCGCGGAAACCACACTTCAAAATGCGCATGTATCCACCAGGACGTTCTTGGTAGCGAGGTCCGAGCTCTGCGAACAATTTACCAACTGCTGAATCGTTACGCAGACGGCTAAATGCCAAACGACGATTCGCAACTGAGTCATTCTTAGCTAATGTAATCAATGGCTCAGCAACACGACGAAGTTCTTTCGCTTTTGGCAATGTCGTCTTAATGACTTCATGCTCAATCAACGAAGCAGTCATGTTCGAAAACATTGCCTTACGATGGCTGCTTGTACGATTCAGTTTTTTTCCGCTTTTCAAATGACGCATGGTCTATTCTCGCTTCTCAAAGACACCGTCTCACGACGGGTCGGTCTAACTTAGGCGCTTTCTTCGCGCGCAAATCCTGCTGGTGGCCAGTTCTCAAGACGTGAACCCAGCGACAAACCGCGTGAAGCCAAAACGTCTTTGATCTCTGTCAGCGACTTCTTACCGAGGTTTGGAGTTTTCAACAACTCCACTTCAGTGCGCTGAACAAGGTCACCAATGTAATAAATATTTTCTGCTTTCAAGCAGTTTGCTGAACGAACAGTCAATTCAAGATCATCGACTGGACGCAACAAAATAGGATCGATTTCATCTTTCTGCGTTTCTTCAGCAGTAACTTGAGGACCTTCGAATTCAACGAATACTGACAACTGTTGCTGCAGCAATGTTGCCGCACGACGGATCGCTTCTTCAGCATCCAACGTGCCATCAGTTTCCAAATCGATCACGAGCTTATCGAGGTCAGTACGCTGTTCAACACGCGCACTTTCAACAACATACGACACACGGCGAACCGGGCTGTAAGTCGCATCTAAACGCAATGCACCAATTGTCCGTGTTTCTTCATCTTCTTCACGCTCACTCGCTGGCTCGTATCCGATACCGCGGGCAACACGTGCTTCGATTTGAATCGAGCCACGAGCTGATACAGTCGCAATGTGCTGTTCAGGATTGGCAATCTCGACATCCTGTGGCAATTCAAAATCACCAGCAGTCACAACACCTTCACCTGAATGGTTCAAGCGAATTGTTGCGATACCGTCGCGACCGTGAAGGGCAACAGCAACTTTCTTCAGGTTCAGCAGAATCTCGATGACATCTTCTTTAACGCCTTCGATTTCAGAATACTCGTGTGCAACACCGTCGATTTTCGCTTCGATAATTGCACAACCTGGCATTGATGAAAGCAGGATGCGACGAAGAGCGTTACCTAACGTGTGGCCATAGCCGCGCTCAAGAGGCTCAAGAATAATTTTTGAGCGTCCGGGAGCTACCTCCTGGACCTGAATCTGACGCGGTGTCAGCAGTTCCAATGACGACATACCGTCTCCTAAAAAAGTGGATTACTTCGAGTACAACTCGACGATCAGGTTTTCGTTGATGTCTTGCGACAGATCTTGACGCTCAGGAAGCATCTTGAAAGTGCCTTCCATCTTTGACGTATCAACGTCAATCCAAGGCACGTCTGCACGCTGACCAGCCAGTTCGAGTGCAGCACGAATACGTAACTGACCCTTCGCTTTTTCGCGAACGCTGATCACATCACCCGGCTTCACCTGATAAGACGGGATATTCAATACTTTGCCATTTACCATGATTGTGCGATGGCTAACGATCTGACGCGCTTCTGCACGTGTCGAGCCAAAGCCCATACGATAAACAACGTTGTCTAAGCGACTCTCAAGAAGCTTCAACAAGTTTTCACCTGTTGATCCACGAAGACGTGAAGCCTCTTTGTAGTAGTTGCGGAATTGCTTCTCAAGAACGCCATAAATACGACGTACTTTCTGCTTCTCACGCAACTGCAAGCCGTAGTCAGACAAGCGACCACGAGCTGCACCATGCATACCTGGCTTTGTCTCCAGGTTGCATTTTGAATCCATTGAACGAACGCCGCTCTTCAAGAACAAATCTGTTCCTTCGCGACGTGCTAATTTACAAGTTGGTCCGATGTAACGTGCCATTCCTCTAACTCTCCTTAGACGCGGCGCTTTTTCGGCGGACGACAGCCGTTATGAGGAATCGGCGTGACGTCAGTGATATTTGTAACCTTGAGGCCTACAGCGTTTAGAGCGCGAACTGCACTCTCGCGTCCAGGTCCAGGACCTTT
>CAJXTO010000042.1 GCA_913061245.1 uncultured Oceanospirillales bacterium | reverse complement strand
TGCTGTTGGACTCCAAATGGACAATTTACAGAGTATTCAAGACGAGGCCTTGGCGCTAATCGAATCGGCAGATTCGCTTGCGCACCTTGATGATGTTCGCGTGAAATTCCTCGGTAAGAAGGGATTGATCAGTGCGCAAATGAAGACACTTGGTCAACTGTCAGCTGAAGAACGACCAGAAGCTGGCGCTAAGATTAACGCGGTTCGTGACCGTGTAACTGACGCACTTGAAGCGAAGAAAACGACACTTGAAGGTGAGGCTGAGACGCAGAGTTTGATGCGTGATGCAGTGGATGTGACCATGCCTGGCCGTCCACAGGAAATCGGCGGATTGCATCCTGTAACTCGCACCCTTGATCGATTAAATCGACTGTTTGCGAGTCTTGGTTACACTGTGGCGACCGGTCCAGAGATTGAAGATGACTGGCATAACTTTGAAGCCTTGAATATCCCATCGCATCACCCGGCGCGAGCGATGCACGATACTTTCTATTTTGACGATGGCCGAGTCTTAAGAACACACACCTCGCCTGTACAGATCCGGACCATGGTGAATGAAGAGCCGCCGATCCGCATTGTAGCGCCAGGTCGTGTGTATCGGTGTGACAGCGACTTAACACATACGCCGATGTTTCATCAGATTGAGGGCTTGGTTGTTGATAGAGATATCAGTTTTGCTGATCTCAAAGGAACAATCATTACGTTCCTGAACCGCTTTTTTGAAGCAGATCTCGATGTTCGATTCAGGCCGAGCTATTTTCCATTCACTGAGCCATCAGCTGAAGTCGATGTGCAATGCGTGATGTGTGAAGGTTCAGGGTGTCGGGTGTGCTCGCATACTGGATGGCTTGAAGTCATGGGATGCGGCATGGTTCATCCAAAAGTTTTTGAGCAGACAGGGGTCGATACCTCTGTCTATACAGGTTTTGCATTCGGTATGGGTATTGAGCGTCTCGCGATGCTTCGGTATGGAATTGGTGATCTTCGCCTGTTCTATGAAAACGATCTGCAGTTCCTCAACCAGTTTCACGGATAGACATGAAAGCAAGTATTTCTTGGCTTAAGAGCCTATGCCCGACTGATTTATCGGTCGATGAAATTGTTAGCCGACTCACAATGGCTGGACTCGAAGTTGATGGCGTTGAGCCTGCAGCGAAATCATTTACAAATGTCGTTGTTGGTGAAGTTCTCGCCGTGTCTCAGCATCCTGATGCGGATAAGTTGAATGTGTGCGAAGTGACCGATGGTGAGTCCACCTATCAGGTCGTTTGTGGTGCATCTAATGTCCGTGCGGGTTTGAAAGTTCCTTTTGCACGCGTTGGCGCTGTCATTGGCGATGATTTCAAAATTAAACAGGCCAAACTGCGTGGTGTTGAGTCAAACGGTATGCTGTGTGGTGCTGATGAGTTAGGCCTCTCAGACGAGCGTGATGGCTTAATGGAACTACCCGATTTCTTCGTGACGGGTACTGACTTTGCTGAATTACTATCACTTCCTGATGAAGTCGTTGAAGTTGATCTCACACCAAACCGCGGTGATTGTTTATCGATTACAGGCTTGGCCCGCGAGCTGGGTGTTATAAGCCAAACTCCGGTTGAGTTTGTTGCATGTGAGCCCGTGGACCCTGAGTCTGATGAGACACATGATGTCTATTTGTCTGCGCCTGAGGGTTGTCCGTGCTACGTCGGTCGCGTCATCGAGAATGTTGACGTCAGTCGTCCGACTCCCGTCTGGATGGTTGAGCGTTTACGTCGAAGTGGGATTCGCTCGATTGATGCAATTGTCGATATCACCAACTATGTGATGCTCGAACTCGGGCAGCCGATGCATGCGTTCGACCGCGATCAATTGGTTGGGGCTGTCGATGTCCGGATGGCTAACGATGGAGAGCAACTTGTCCTTTTGGACGGGAAAACTCTGACTCTAAGTCATGACGTGTTAGTCATCGCTGACCAAGAAAAACCATTGGCGCTTGCCGGAATTATGGGCGGTGAGCATTCAGGGATCTCCGAGAAGACAACGTCAGTGTTTCTTGAGAGCGCTTTCTTTAATCCCATTACGATTGCCGGTAAAGCTCGCCGCTATGGTTTGCATACAGACGCCTCTGCGCGCTTCGAGCGCGGTGTTGACTGGCAATTGGCTGAGCATGCCTGTCAGCGTGCAACTGCACTCATGATTGAAATCTGTGGTGGTACGCCTGGTCCTGTGATGATCACCGATAACGAACAAGCGCTTCCGACGACGCAGGTTATTGAGCTGTCAAACGCGCGGGTTGAACAACAACTCAAAATCAATCTTCCACCAGAGACTATTCAGCAGATGCTTGAAGCACTTGGATTTGCTGTTGAGGTTGTCGAGAGTGGATTCCGTTGTGTTGCTCCGAGTTGGCGATTTGATGTCTCGATTGAGCAAGACCTGATTGAGGAAATCGCACGCATCTATGGTTACAACAACCTACCGACATCATTACCTGCGCAAGCGCTGACGATGGCTTCGGTACCGGAGGCAGACACACCATTAATGCGTTTGAAGCATTATTTGGTTGATCAAGATATTCAAGAAGCGATCACCTATTCATTTGTTGACCCTGCAACACAGGCGATTCTGGGTGATGGCGTCGAGGGAGTTCGTCTCGCCAATCCTATTGCGTCGAATCTTGCAGAAATGCGTCGGTCATTGATTCCAGGTTTGGTTGAGGCCGTTCGCCACAACGTCAACCGTCAAGCACCACGTGTCCGGTTGTTTGAAACAGGACAGTGTTTTGTATCTCAAGATAATGAACTGGATCAATCCGAACGCGTTGGTATCGCGATCTATGGGCAAAGCGATCCCTTGCACTTCAGTGGTGACCGTGCCGTCGACTTTTTCGATCTGAAAGGCGTTGTTGATGGTCTCGGCATGATCAACGGTGGTGGTGACTTCACTTGGGCGCCAACAGAACATCCGGCACTGGCCCCAGGGCAGACAGCGAGCGTCAGTTTGAATGGCGAATTACTCGGTGTTGTCGGCCGACTGCATCCAAAATTGGCGCGCGAGCTTGATTTGCCAAAGCCATTGTTCTTGGCGGATTTAGCACTGACTCCGCTTTTGTGTGGACAAGTTACTGCTTTTAAAGCAATTTCGCGTTACCCTAGAGTGCTTCGTGATTTGGCCGTCATTGTGGATGACAGCGTCGCGTGGCAGCAGATTGTTGATGCAGTGGATAGTCTTTCGGACACGCGGATCCAATCGGTTGAGTTGTTTGATGTGTATCGCGGAACGGGAGTTCCTGACGGGCGTCAGAGTCTTGCACTCTCACTGAGTTTGCAAGATCCAGAGAAGACTCTGGAAGACGCGGCGATTCAAGGATTAGTAGACCAGGTTGTTCAGGTTCTTCGTGAACGAACTGGTGCAGAGTTACGAGGATAAGCACAGTGGCTGCACTCACAAAAGCAGATTTGTCTGAACATCTCAACGATGTTGTGGGATTGAATAAGCGCGAAGCCAAAGAAATGGTCGAGATTCTTTTTGATGAATTAAGCGATTCTTTGATCGCGGGTGATCCCGTTCGCTTGTCTGGATTCGGTAATTTCGAGTTGAGAGATAAAAACGAGCGTCCTGGCCGTAATCCCAAGACCGGTGAGGAAGTCCCTGTCAGTGCACGTCGTGTGGTGACATTCCGCGCTGGCCAGAAACTTCGCTCTCAAGTCGAGTTGTATCATCCACTGGATGACGAGTGAGCACCGTGGATCTCTTCGACGATGATCTCCCCCAGATCCCTGATCGGGTGTATTTCACGATCGGAGAGGCCAGCCGTTTATGTGGTGTAAAACCTCACGTACTCAGATATTGGGAACAAGAGTTCGAACAGCTCCAGCCCGATAAGCGTCGCGGTAACCGCCGCTATTACCGTTATCAAGATCTCATCATGATTCGTCGAATCAGAGCGCTTGTGCATCAGCAAGGATTTACGTTGTCTGGAGCCAAACTGCGGATTCAAGAAGAAGATGAAGCGCGTGTTGAGGCAACTCAAGATGATTCAAAAGGTATGGCGCTTCGTGAAGTGATCCGGGAGCTTGAGCAAGTTCGTCGGTTGCTGTCTGATTAAGACGCTGTATACTCTGCCGCTCTCGGGGCGTGGCGCAGCCTGGTAGCGCACTTGCATGGGGTGCAAGGGGTCGCAGGTTCAAATCCTGCCGTCCCGACCAAGTCGGAACCGAAAATGTCTCAAACTCTGTTAACCCGCCTTGAACTCAAAATACCACCACCTGTAGTGATCTGTGTTGGTGGGTTTCTCAACTGGTTGACTGCACATTGGCTTGGCGAATTGTTTTCAGCGCCTTGGCTATTGATTGGATCTTTGGTCGCTGTATCAGCTATTTTCGGTGTGGGTGGACTTCTTGGATGTATTCAGTGCAAGACCACAGTGCATCCGTGGAATCCTGATGAGACTTCTGCACTTGTGACTCACGGTGTCTTCCAACTGTCGAGAAATCCCATGTATCTTGGGTTATTGCTTGTTCTCTTGGCCTACTATCTCTATCAGCCAACATGGTTGAGTCCATTCATTTTTGTAGTTGTGGTCTGGTATTTGATGCGCTTCCAGATCCTTCCAGAAGAACGCATATTGTCTGAAAAGTTTGGTGATCCATACGCGCAATATGCGTCATCTGTTCGTCGTTGGCTGTAGTCGACACTGCATTATCATCAGATTGTCATCGATTCGTCATTGACATTGCCTGAGAACGTGCGACGCTGTACGGGCTCGAGTGCTTAGCATGTGTCCGCCTTACCGCAACACTGACTGGCATTTTAAGTGAAACGCGCGGAGATTCGAGCATCTGCGCAGTTGCGAAGGAAAACGCATGCAAACTGGTAAAGTAAAATGGTTTAACGAAACCAAAGGTTTCGGCTTCATTGTTCCTGATGCAGGTGGTGACGATGCATTCGTACACGTTACAGCTGTAAAAGAAAATGGAATCGAGCGTTTGGAAGACAACCAGCGTGTTGAATTTGATTTGGCAGAAGGCCGTAATGGCAAAGTGTCAGTCAAAACACTGAAGTTGATCGACTAATCGATAGCCTATTGGGTTTCGGGCACTTAGGTGCCCGTTGCCTCTAGTTCACATTCTGCCTCAACCATCTGAAGAGCAACTGTCTCTCCGATAGATGGTAACAGTACATCCCGTTCTCCATATCCGGCTCTCAGCGCTGCTTCAGTAAATCGGCGTGCTGGTTCAAACGCCTCTTCTTCCGAAAGCTCAATCGTACCCCAGTGCATTCCGAGTAGTGCTTTGGCTCCAATGGCTTTGCCCATTTCCACCGCTTCTTCAGGAGAGGCATGCACCGAGCGCAGTAATTTGCGTGGGGAGTATGCCCCGATACCAATTAATGCGAGGTCAATTGGACCGTATTTTTGACCGGTCTGCCGAAAAACGGGGCCCATCGCCGAATCACCACCAAAATAGACTTTAAATCCCTGGTATTCGAAAAGAAAAGCCGCCCACAGCGATGTATTGGCATCAAATAGTCCGCGCCGAGAATGATGAATAGCCGGAAGCGCCGTGACTTTGACATCACCTGCATGCGTTGAGTGATGCCAGCCAAGTTCCGTGACATTATTAAATCCACGTTTCTTAAACCATGGAATTAAGCCTGTAGGGCAGATGACCTCAACTGTTTTTCGGTTAGGAAGGTGCTTTAGCGTATGCCAGCACAAGTGATCATAGTGATTATGTGAGATCACTAACGTATCAATGTGTCCTAGATCTGTGATTCCGAGTGGAGCGGGAATGAATCGGCGAGGCCCAGCGAAACTAAAAGGGCTCGCTCGGTTTGCCAAAAAGGGATCCAAAACAATTCGTCGGCCGCCGAGTTGTAAAACAAAGGCCGCATGACCAAGCCATGTAATCGAATGGTCTCCGCCGTTTTCCAGCTGAGTTTTTGCGATCTCGGCTGGAACCATATGTTGCTGTGGCCAGTCTTTCGGTAGGGGTCGAAATGCTTGTCTGAAGACATAACCCCAAAAGTCTTTGAGATTTCCGGTCGCTTGCGGGCTACCGGGAGGGTTATGAAAACGCCGGCGTTTGGTTAGAGCGGGTTTGGTTTGGTTTGAGTTAGTTTCTGATGCGAGTTCTGGATGAATAACAACTGGATCTGACACTCGTAAAGTCTCCCGGTTTTTTTCGAGTGTAAAGATCAAATATGACCAAATTATTGGTGATCTTTTTTCATCAAATTGTCACTAAATTGTCATCAACGATTGACCCAAACCAGGTGCTCGGGGCGGGCTTCCTGCTCGCCTCGGAATTGATAGGCACATAGCGCTCCATCATCTAATGCAACACTGTAATCAAGGCAGATTGCTTGTGGATGTTGGATCCGAGGCGTTCCGCGCATCCAATAATGTCCAAAAAAGCATAGAGCCCCCTTATAAGCCGGCGATCCATTCGGCATTGGGAGATCTGGAATGATGTGTCGTTGACTGTCATCAATTACCGCAGCGTCGCGAAATGTTGCTTGTTCAGGCGCCCACCAATTCACTCGGATACGGCGCCGTTTGATGCCGTAGTAGTCTTCAAAGGACACATCATCAGGTAATCTGGCCTCCAAGCCGTTTAGCAGCGTCTCACGTGCTTCCCAGGGCCTTGAGGCTGTAATCCCTGTCTGTTCGTAGAATGATCGGCCAATTGGGCTGTGTGAATCTGTAAGGAGGGAAGCAAGGTCCGTCTGCGCCTCAGGATTCCAGCATGCATGGACCGCGCGGGCATGGCCGTTATCGAACCACAAAGGCAGGGTTGTAAACCAATCGAGCGTTTCGCGATAGCCGTGGGGGTCGTTGGCGTAGGCATCAAGAAAATCTTGATGTTGGCGAATATGATTATCCGTGTGACTACGGACATACTTACCAGGCTCGTCAATGCGCTCTGTGACAAAGCCAACCGCATTGAATTCATGGTTACCGGTCAGGCAGATCGCGTGTCCAAGTTGGCAAAGCTCGCGGACGATTTCGACGGTCTCTTTTTGTTCTGGACCGCGATCAATGAGATCTCCTAGAAAAACCAGTTGCCCTTCGCCTTGGCTCCAGCCCTTAGACTGGGAATGCGTGTAACCAAGCTTCGCAAGTAATGCTCTGAGTTCAGATGCATATCCATGAATATCGCCAATGAAATTAATCAACATAGGGACACTCTAAAGGCAACTAGAGTTGCGGGGTTCCGTAGTACTGTCCAACAGCCACCATTACGAACCCTGCAAGGAACAGTGAGCCAAGAAGTTTGAAAACGTCTGTTCGTGTTTTTTGCTTCAAGAAAACGGGGTTGATGAGCCCAATTGGTAGCCCACACACTGCAAGCACGCAGATAATGTTTCCGAGGCCAAAGATTAAGTCAAACATGTATTATTCCGACGAGTGATGTTTGGGGCGTAAGACCAAGCCAATCACCAAGGCGACCACAGCAATAGCGCCAAGAGCGCTGACGATCAATTGCCAAAGAGGCCAATCACGCATTTCCTCTGGGAGTTGATTGGTTACTGTCTCAGGTAATAATTTGTCAGATTCACCGGTCTTTGCCGCTGAATCAGCTTGCTGTGCTGCAATGTTAGATGCGACTTGACCGACACCTTGTGACGCTCCGCTTCCAATCTCCATCGCAGGGCGCGCCTCTAACACTTCAAAGGCTCTTTGTACCTGTCGTTCATGAGCAGAATCAAAACTCTGAATGGTCAAGATGGAACGCCCTATTTGAGGGCTATCGATCTGCATCGAGAGACTGTCACCTTGAGATCGTAGAGGATCCATATTGGCTCCAAATGCCACAAAGTATTCTCGATTGGGCGCATTGATGGGCGTGCCTTGTTTCGATACTGATGCACTTAAGCCAAGTGTCTGGTCAGCGCTGATTGTTGGCGGCAGGTCAGCAAGCTCTAACCTTACATCTGAATCGATCAGGATTCGGTCGGTTGGGCCAAATTGCTCAGTAAGCGCATAGCGCCCGGGTACTGGATTTGACCAGATCAGAGTTTGATAACCTGTTCCGCTGTAATAACTCACGTCATTACTTTGGTCTTTTGCATCAATCACTGTCTGCGATGATCTGAGCGCAATTGGTCTGTCACTCCCAAGCCGAATCAGACGAACTTGGCGGATATCATCGTCAATTTGAATTTCTTGGTTGCGAATCGGCAACTGTTGCGAACGCAGGGCTAATTCAAGCGCATCGAGCATGACAGGGATAAGATCGCCTGGCTGGTCAAGTAGGGTAAACAGACCGTTCGTCTGAATGGCCATTTGTCGAAGCAGAGGCAGATCGGCTTTGTCAGACAGTGCAATGGTATGAATCCGACAGTCTTTGTCAGTCGCATCAGGAAGTACTGATTTTAAAATTCGATCTCGTGAAGCGCTTGAAGCGTCTTTGCCACCCTGAACGTCAACAATTCCATCGGTAATGAGGATGACATGACAAGCGCCTGTCGTTTGTTCGCCGCCTGCAGTGATGCCGGTGCGGAGAGCGCTTTCCATGTGTGTGAAGCGATCTGTTGAGCCGATAGATGCTTCGATGGGTTGACCAAGCGCATCCCATCGCGCGTCGACAGGGCCGTATGGGACAAGCTCCCGTACGTCAGATCCAAAGAGCCAGATTCCACCCTGTGACTGATCAGGTAATAGTGCTGCAAGCAGGGCAGTCGCGGGGCCACGGACCGCTTTTGGGTCCGCTTTTTTCATGGACCCCGAAACGTCAACTAAGACTCGTACATCAGCAGGGCTAGCGACTGTTATTGCAGAAAGAGTCGCAGCGATACACCCTGTAATTAGGCTACAGGCGAACGTCTGGGTGATCTTTGAAATAGTCCAACGCATCTGGATTCGCTAACGCCTCAATGTTTTTGACAATTTCTCCATGCACGACATTGCGCACGGCCAATTCAACAATCTTACCACTTACAGTGCGCGGAAGGTCAGGAACCTGAGCGATCACCTCGGGGACATGACGAGGTGTCGTGTTATCCCTGATTTGTGATTTGATCTGTTTCCGTAATTCATCATCAAGAGTCAGACCTTCGCGAAGAACAACAAACAACACAACGCGGACATCATCGTTAACGGATTGACCAATCGCGAGAGATTCAAGAACATCTGGAATTGCTTCGACTTGGCGATAAATTTCGGCTGTTCCGATACGGACACCGCCTGGGTTGAGTGTGGCATCTGCACGACCATAAATAATAAAGCCGTCTCGCTCGGTGTGTTCCGCGAAGTCGCCATGTGCCCACATGCCCTCAAACCGCTCGAAATACGCCGCTCGATATTTACTGCCATCGGTGTCGCCGAAAAACTCGACAGGCATGACCGGGAATGGCTGGCGACACACAAGCTCACCTTTTTCTGCTGTGACCGATTGGCCAGATTCATTGACCACATCGACTGCAAGTCCGAGCCCAGCGCACTGGAGTTCACCACGATAAACAGGCCGGATAGGGCAGGACAAACAGAAGCAAGAGACGATATCTGTGCCTCCTGAAATCGAACCGAGCAACAGGTCTTGCTTGATGTCTCGATAGACGTACTCAAATGATTCATGGGCCAGCGGTGATCCGGTGGAAAGAATGGCTTTGAGCGAGGTGAGTGCGTGTTCCTCAGAAGGCTTATAGCCATGCTTATCGATCGCCGCGATGAATTTGGCGCTCGTTCCAAAGACATGCCAGTCATCGTGCTCACAGAGCTCCCAGAGCGTTTTAGCTCCCCGAACAAAGGGTGAGCCATCATAAGTAACGATCGTTGCTTTTGAAGCTAATGACGCGAGCAGCCAATTCCACATCATCCAACCACAGGTTGTGTAATAGAAGACGCGATCGAAGGGTTTAATATCAACGTGATATTGGTGCTCTTTGACCAATTGGATCAGGGCACCACCTTGGCTGTGTACGATACATTTTGGAACGCCAGTTGTCCCTGAGCTGTATAGGATGAAACCTGGGTGATTGAACGGCGTCTGTTCAAATTCGAGTGTGTGACCGCCGGCGATCGCATCGTCATACGCAACCACTTTGCATCCAGGTCGCTTGATTGGACCCGTCTGGGCATCCGGACATGCGCCTTCAAAAATGATTGCTGATGTAACGGATGGCAGCTCAATCAGAAGTCCGTTCACTCGCTCAGTCAGGTCAATCGCTTTTTTGTTGTAGCAGGTTGTATGAGCGGCCACTAACGCTTTAGGTTTTGTTTGGCCAAAGCGATCCAGTACGCCTTGCACTCCAAAATCAGGTGAGCAACTTGTCCAGATCGCGCCTAAAGACAATGTCGCGAGTGATGCCACAACGGCTTCTGGTCCGTTACTGACAAAACCAGCGACAACATCATCTTTTCGAATGCCAAGTGACTGCAGGGTGTTTCTAAAGTTAGCGACATGTTGTCTTAACTCACCCCAAGAAAATTCGGTTCGCTCGCCAGCTTCGGTATATGAGATTACGGCAACATGGGAGTCGGGGGCATCGTGAGCAAGACAATTTTCAGCGAAGTTCAAAGTTGATTCAGGATAAAACTTGGCTCCTGGCATTGAATTACGATCGCTGAGAGTTGGGCCGTTTCGAGATCCAATCAGTTGAGTGTGCTCCCACACACCATCCCAAAATGACTCAGGCTCATGAATACTGAATTTGTGGAGTCCATCATAGTCATGAATCGATCGCCCGAGTTTCGCGTTGAAATGTGCCATTAAGTCGGTGATTCCAGCATTAGCAATACGTTCGGGAGTGGGAGTCCACAAGGCTGTCATATTAGTTGTGTCCTAAATGAAATTCGCAGAAGAATCCTATCAGAAGCGTTTTTGCTTTTGGCGTTTCGTCTACGACTATTAACTGAAAACTTCGACTTGTTTTTTTGTGCACTGCAACGTATTTTCCGTTTATTGCAATGCACAATTTTTTAGAGGATGGAATCATGTTTGATCAATTACTGAAGCAAAACGAAGAAATGTTGAAATCAATGCAGTCGATGATGAATCTCGATGCATTTGAAAAGG
>CAJXTO010000041.1 GCA_913061245.1 uncultured Oceanospirillales bacterium | reverse complement strand
CATGAACGACGGACGAAGTCCCGAGAACCAGGATTCACGATCCTGGTTCGATCGTTTGGCCAGCGTCATCTCTGGTGAAGCTGAAAATAAACCCGAGTTGATTGATGAACTGCGCGATGCAAAAGAGCGTGGTTTATTTAATCAGGAAACACTCGCAATTCTCGAAGGCGCTCTCGCTGTCAGCGACATGCAAGTCCGAGAGGTGATGATTCCCCGAACGCAGATGATCGCCATCCGAGCAGATGAGCGTCCTGAAGAGTTTTTGCCAAGAATCATTGAATCAGCGCACTCACGTTTCCCAGTCCTCGGTGAGCAGCCAAGCGAAGTGGTCGGAATCCTCCTTGCGAAGGACCTTCTCTCATTTTTGATCAGCCAAGATCTTGAACGCTTTGAGATCAAAGAAGTTGCCCGCCCGGTTCGCCGTGTTCCTGAAAGTAAACGGCTAGATCAGTTATTGAAAGAGTTTCGTGATAACCGTGCGCACATGGCCGTCGTGATCGACGAGTATGGGGATGTCGCTGGCCTCGTGACTATTGAAGATGTGCTCGAACAGATTGTTGGTGAGATCGAAGACGAGCATGACCACGATGAAGACCTCAACATCCGCCATCAGGCAAATGGAGCGAGTTTGGTTAAAGCCATGACTGAGATCGATGACTTCAACGAAGAATTTGGAACCGCCTTTTCAGACGATGAGTTCGACACCATTGGCGGCCTTGTAACACATGCCTTTGGTCATTTGCCTGCACGTGGCGAGACGACAACGCTTGGCCATCTCGATTTTGTTGTACTCAACGCAGACAGCCGAAGGATTCGTTTACTCGAAGTCCGACCACATGGGTCTGACGCGTCTATCTAAATATTTCATCGCACTCTGTGCTGGGATCCTCGGCACACTTGCGTTTGCACCCTTCAATTTTTGGTGGCTTGGGTTAGTAAGCCTAGGCCTCTGGATGTGGCTCTCAATTAAGCACCCTAGCTTTTCAATTGGTTTTATTTACGGACTCGGACTCTTCGGCTCTGGCGTCTCATGGGTCTCAGTCAGTATGACCGAACACGGAGGCGCCTCGATCCCCCTTGCATTCACAATGACTACAGTCTTTGCTGCAGGCCTCGCAATTTTTCCAGGGCTTGCGTCATGGGGATATGCAAGCTGGTATCGACGATGGTCAACAACGCTTGGCAAGGCGTGTTTATTGACTGCATGCTGGGTCACAATGGAAGCCTTCCGCAGTTGGTTCCTAACCGGGTTTCCGTGGCTTTTATTCGGTTACAGCGCGCTCGGAACACCATTTGAGGGCTATTTATCGTGGATTGGCGTCTTCGGTGTTTCTGCTGTCATTGCGCTAACCGCGGGAGGATTCTTGGCAAGCCTCATGGATCGACGGCTTATTATTCTGATTATCCCAAGCGTTCTCCTAATAACAGGTCCGATCTTGAACGGACAATTTCAACCCGATGAAGATCCAACACAAGCAACCCGTGTTGCCCTCTGGCAACCAGTGATCGCTCAATCAGAAAAATGGAAGCCTGAGTTCCGTGGTCGCATCGTTGAGCACCATGTCACAAACGGACTCCCGACGGATGCAGATGTCATCATCTGGCCCGAGACCGCTCTTCCCATGACCGAATCGCGAGTCAACTCAGCCTTGCCAGACCTCGAACTGATGCTTCTCTCTAATGGACAAACGTTGATTACGGGTGTGCTCGGTCAAAGCCAAGGGCGATATACCAACAGATTAATCACGCTTGGTTCAGGCCAAGGGACATACGACAAAACGCGACTTGTTCCTTTTGGCGAATACGTGCCACTTGAATCTCTACTTCGCGGCCTGATCGCGTTTTTTGACTTACCCATGTCCGCGATCATCCCTGGTAGTCAACACAGTTTGCTGACACATGGGCATCTGAAATTTGCCCCCTTGATCTGTTATGAAATCGCCTACTCAGGCCAAGCACGGGAGATCGCAGATGATGCTAATGTCATACTGACTGTTTCGAACGACACCTGGTTCGGTGATTCAATCGGGCCCGATCAACATCTCCAAATCGCACAGATCCGCGCGCGCGAACTCGGAAAGCCTGTCGTTCGAGCAACCAATGATGGTTTGACTGCATTCATTAATGCACGGGGTGAAATTGAAACCATACTGCCAAGATTTGAGCGGGGCATCCTGTCACATACTGTGATTCCAGCCAATACAGTGACACCCTATTCACTCGCTGGCGAAGCACCTCTTGTTATTCTATTGATCGTGATTTTGACGCTAACCAGGCGAAACGAAGCCTTCATACCCAAATAGCACAGTTTTTTCACAAAACGCCTTACAGTCAGGTGGCCGAAACGCTATCCTTTAGCCTTTTCACCCGAAGGACTATCTAGAGCTCATGGAGCGCGATTACCAACCTCAGGTTATTGAACCGGAAATCCAGCAGTACTGGGAATCAGAGCAGACGTTTAAAACAACGGAAGACCCCACCAAACCCAAGTTCTATTGTCTCTGCATGTTTCCGTATCCATCGGGCAAACTGCATATGGGTCACGTCCGAAATTACACTATCGGAGACGTGATCAGCCGCTTTATGACCATGAAAGGTTATAACGTGTTGCAGCCAATGGGCTGGGACGCATTTGGCATGCCAGCAGAAAATGCTGCCATTAAAAACAAATTACCGCCGGCTGCCTGGACTTACGACAACATTGACCACATGCGCGGGCAACTAAAACGCCTTGGTTTTGGGTACGACTGGGATCGCGAACTCGCAACCTGCACACCAGATTACTATCGTTGGGAACAATGGCTCTTTACCCGCATGGTCGAAAAAGGACTCGCGTATCGGAAAAAAGCACGCGTCAATTGGGATCCAGTCGATCAAACGGTACTCGCAAATGAACAGGTGATCGATGGTCGTGGCTGGCGCTCTGGAGCGCTTGTCGAACAGCGTGAAATTGATCAGTGGTTTATCCGTATAACAGATTACGCAGATGAATTACTCGATGACTTAGATTCAGTTGATTGGCCTGAACAAGTCAAAACCATGCAGAAAAACTGGATCGGACGCAGCCAGGGTGTTGAATTCAGTTTTGAACGCAAAGGCTCCGACGAGCGTCTTGAGGTGTATACAACGCGCCCAGACACCATCATGGGCATCACGTATGTGGCGGTTGCCGCGCAGCATCCGATAGCGAAAAAGGCTGCTGAGTCGAATCCAGACATTGCGGTCTTCATTGAAGAATGCACGCACATGTCGGTGGCAGAAGCCGATCTTGCCCAAGCACCGAAAAAAGGAATGGCGACTGGCGAATATGTGATCCATCCGTTCACAGGCGAAGAAGTTCCCATTTGGATCGCCAACTTTGTCTTGATGGATTACGGCTCAGGCGCTGTCATGGCAGTACCAGGTCACGATCAGCGCGACTGGGAATTTGCGACCCAATACGACCTACCAATCAAGCCAGTCATCAAACCAGTCGCTGACGATCCTGAATATGATCTTGGCAAGCAAGCATGGTGCGAAAAAACGGGTGTCACGATCAATTCGGGACAGTTTGATGGCCTGAACTTTGAGGATGCATTCAAAGCAGTTGCCAACGCACTTGACGACCTAGGTATCGGTCGCGTGACAACCAACTACCGTCTTCGTGATTGGGGTGTTGGACGCCAACGGTACTGGGGATGCCCCATCCCTGTCATTCATACCGACGAAGGCTTAAAAACTGTTCGAGATGAAGATCTTCCGGTGACCTTGCCAGAGGATGTCGTGGTTGATGGTTCAGGAAGCCCTTTGGCTAGCCGCAGTGACTTTGTCGATACCGTTGACCCTGATACTGGACGTCCAGCAAAACGTGAAACAGACACGTTCGACACATTCATGGAGTCGAGTTGGTACTACGCACGATTCGCAAGTGCTTTTTCAAATGACGCGATGCTCGACGACAACGCCAACTATTGGCTTCCCGTTGATTTGTATATTGGTGGTATCGAACACGCTATTTTGCACTTGCTGTATGCGCGCTTCTTCCACAAAGTGCTGCGCGATCTTGATCTTGTCGACAGCGACGAGCCGTTCAAGAAACTTCTGACACAAGGCATGGTCCTGAAAGATGGATCAAAGATGTCGAAGTCAAAAGGCAACACCGTCGATCCACAAGAGCTCATCGATCAATATGGTGCTGACACTGTTCGTTTGTTCATGATGTTTGCAGCGCCACCCGAGCTTTCTCTCGAATGGTCAGACGATGGTGTCGCTGGCGCCCACCGCTTTTTGAAACGAGTGCATACACTCGTGACCGAGCACATCCAACAAGGTAACCACTCAACGTCTGGTGACGTTGATCTCGAAGCACTCTCAGATGACGCGCGCGATGTATACCGCAAACTGCATGAAACAATTGCAAAGGTCTCCGATGACATTGGACGTCGTTATCATTTCAACACCGCGATCGCGTCCATTATGGAGCTGACAAACAGCGTGATGAAATTTGAGCCTCAGACAGAATCTGACTGGCGTGTACGCTCAGAAGCGATCGAATCACTCGTTGTTTTGTTGTCCCCAATTACCCCGCACATCGCTGAACATTTATGGTCAAATCTCGGTCACGACAACTCCCTTATCGGTGTGAGTTGGCCAGAAGTACGAGACGATGCGTTGACGCGGAACACTCTCACTTTAGTGGTTCAAGTCAATGGTAAGCTCAGAGGACGAATTGAAGTAGCATCCGATGCAGATAAGGAAACCATTTTGACGATGGCTCGCGAAGAACCAGCGGTGGCAAAATTCCTTGAAGGGATGGTCGAAAAGAAAGCGATCGTCGTTCCTCAAAAACTCGTTAATTTAGTGGTGGCACCAGCATGATGAATCGACGTGCATTTTTGGCTCTTTCTGCCGCAGGGCTTCTCACCGGCTGCGGTTTTAGACTGCGTGGTACTGGCACACCGATGGGACAGCTTCCAGAATCATTACGGATTGAAACAACTGACCCCTACTCTCCGATCGTGCAAAACATCACGCGCCAGCTCAAAGATCAGGGCGCTACTGTGGTCTCGTCGGGCTCTGTCCCTGTTTTGAAGCTGACACTTCCCACTCTTACTGATCGTGTACTTGGTCCTGTATCGGGTGGAGATCAAACTGAGCTCGCACTTGAAATGACTTACAGCCTGGTTGGAAATGATCTCGTTCTTTTGATCCCGGAAACAAAAGTCCGTGCAACGCTGATTTATGTCGATGGGGGAGCAGATACATCCGCAGAGGACCAGCGAGTCGCACAATTAAAACGCAGTCTTGAAAGTGATTTACTGCGCCAAATCGTCCCTTCCATCCGTGTTCGCTACGAGCAAGCGCTCAAGCAAACAGACGCATCAAAGGCCAATTGATACATGGCCATCAAAGCCTCCGAGTTTGATGGCCGCCAATGGGATACAGGTTTACCTCCCGCTGTCGCTTTGTTGGGTGACGAAGCATTTTTCATCACCCGCATTGGGGACTTGTGGAGAAAAACTGGCAAAGACCAAGGCTTCACAGAACGATTAGTCCTCGACCAGACAGAACCTGATCTTGCCAGTCGGCTTTTAAGCGAACTCGACGCTTTGTCCCTATTCGCAGATCGAACGCTTGTCGAACTCCGACTCAGCAAGACCACGCTTGATAAATCGTTACGCGAAGCGATCGATCAATGGATTCTGAATCCACCCGAGGATAAGCGGCTTCTCATAAGCGGTCCGAAGCTTGGCAAGGGTGAGTCGTCCACCACATGGCATCAGACACTTGAAAAGTCGAACGCGATCATTGAAGCCAATGCCGTTCCTTCCTATCAGTTTGCTAAATGGCTCGATACAGAACTGCAATCACACCAGATTGTGATGGAGCCGGAAGCAAAATCAGCGGTTCAGATGCATACCGAAGGTAACTTATTAGCTGCTGGTCAAGTCATCGAGAGGTTGAAACTTATTCAGCCTGATCTCATCGAGGGGCCAACGTTATCCCTTGACCAAGTGCTTGATGTGCTTACGCAAAGTGCACGTCATACCGTTTACGATTTGGTTGATCTCGCGATGAAATCAGACGTATCTGGGTTAAATCGAATTACTGATCTGCTGAAAGCCGAAGGCGTTGAGGCAATGACTGCGCTTTGGGCTATTTCTCGTGAGCTCGATATTCTGCTTCAAATTCGATATCGAATGGATCAAGGTGAATCGGCAAACCAAGCCATTGGTTCATTACGGGTCTGGCGATCACGCGAAGGATTGGTTCGCGGAGCAGTGAATCGGTTAAATCTTACCCAGCTTAGAAAGCTGTTAACACTCTGCCATGATGCCGACAGGACGGTTAAAGGCGCGACTCAAGAACCTGCTTGGTCAATGATTAAAGATATCTTATTGGGTCTCGCTGGCCATCCGATGGCTCGCTAAATCCAGCAACTGTTCTTTGGCTCGTTCACTCAGTTGGTCGATGACATCATTCACACCAACATTGGACGCGAAATCGGCTAGTTGCGTGACCTGAAGCCCCTCGTAACCACAGGGATTAATTCGTGAAAACGGCTCAAGATCCATGGATACATTCAGTGCCACACCATGGTAGGACACACCGTGTCGAATTCTCAGTCCTAAGCTGGCAATCTTCCGATCTGCCACATACACGCCAGGGGCATCGGACCGTGCCTGAGACGACACCCCGTAGGACTCCAATAAAGCAATGACCGTATTCTCAAGAAGACTCACGAGCTCCCTGACATTAAGCGCAAAATGCTTCATGGGTATCAGGGTGTAGAGAATGGCCTGGCCAGGCCCATGATAAGTCACTTGTCCACCGCGATCGGATTGGACAATCGGTATATTTCCAGGGTTTAACACATGTTCGGCCTTGCCAGCCTGACCTTGAGTAAATACAGAAGGATGTTGGACGCACCACAACTCAGCTCGTTGTCCACCTTTGAGGATAGCAACATGGTCCTTCATTGCTTGATGCGTATGCTCGTAGGACTCAAAACCGCGATCAACAATGATGACTTCAGTCATCACAAAACCATATGAACTCGACCAGTCGCCTTGAGGTCTTCGTGAAGGTTCTTTAGCTGCTCTTCACTTTCGGCGGTAATCGAAAACCGGAAGCTTTGGAATTTACCATTTTTGCTCGCGATCACTCGCAGCTCTTCTGCATCATAGCCGTCACAATGCCGCGTCACGATTTCTTCCAAAATCGTGACAAATCCATCGTGTGTGTCAGCGACCACTGAGATGTGGTAGTCATGACAGGGGAACTCAATCGTAGGCTTTTCAGGTGACGCCTCATTACTCATGGTGATGAAGCCTCTCGTCGTAGGCAGCTTGAAGTGCCAAAAATGTATCCGTCAATTGCCCACCACCGATTTGCCCACCGGGATCAAGTTCAACAATCGGCATAAGCCCGCGCGTAGAACTGGAAACGAACACACCATCAGCATGAGACAAAGAATCGACGCGAACCGGTTCTTCAATCACGTTCAAGCCGACACTTGATGCCATCTCAATCACCAAATGACGTGTGATCCCAGGGAGAATCAAATCACTCAGTGGCGGTGTGATTAATGACTGTCCTCGAATCACAAATACATTCGAGGTCGAGGCTTCAGTGACGAGATCATCGCGATACAACAGGGCTTCTTGTGCACCATTCTCTCGAGCCTCCTGCAGCAACAGTACGTTACCGAGCAGCGAAACCGATTTAATGGAGTTTCTACGCCAACGAATATCTGGACGCACAATTGCTTTCGCTGGCTTTTGTGACACAGCCTTAAATTCACTGACCGTGAGAAAAACAGTCGGTGAGATTTGATCAGGAAAGGCGTGATCGCGAACTGGTGCTGCCCCACGAGTCACCTGCACATAAATTTTAGCATCCAAAAGCCCAGCCTGATCGATCAGCCGATCCACGTCAGAAAACACATCGGTTACAGGGATATCTAATCCAATAGCATCAAGGCTCGAGTGGAGCCGTGCCTCATGAAGCGATTTTGCTCGAATGCGACCATCGACTCGCGCCATCACTTCATACACACCATCACCGAATAGGAAACCACGATCCATCGGAGAAATCGTCGCCTGCTCGATTGGCATCACCTCGCCATTCAGGCAACACCAGGTCATGCAAATAATCTCAACACAAAGTCCATCAAGCGCTTAAATAAGCCTCCCTCAGGAACAGCTTGAGCAACAGCCACTGGAGACTCAGCAAGCACTCGTTCACCAAGCATGATTTTGACAGTGCCAACAACAGTGCCTGCTTCAAGAGGTGCATCCAATGTCTCTGGAGCATCAAGCGTTGCCTGAATCGCTGACTCACGACCAAGCGGCAATGTCACGTAGAGCGATTCAGTCGGTGCTAGCTCAACCTCCTCAGCTTCACCAAACCACACTTTCCGTGAGCTCTCCGGCAACGACTGACCCGCTTCAAATACAGTCTGACCGCTGAAATAGCGGAAACCGTATTGCATCAGTTTCGTTGTTTCCTGCTCACGTGCTTTTTCGCTTGCCGTGCCCATCACGACAGAAATGAGACGGAATCCATCACGCTCAGCACTTGCAACCAAACAATAGCCGGCCTCTTCAGTATGGCCTGTCTTTAATCCGTCAACAGTTGGATCACGGAATAACAGGCTATTTCGGTTCGCCTGTTTAATCCCGTTGTAGGTGAAATTTTTCTCTTTATAGATCGAATAGGTATCAGGGAAATCTTTGATTGTTCTGGCAGCTAAGATTCCCAAGTCCTTGGCCGTCGTGTAGTGGCCTTCTTGAGGGAGTCCTGTGGAGTTTTTGAATTGAGTATTCGTCATCCCAAGGCTGGCTGCGGTTTGATTCATCACATCAGCAAACACATCTTCAGAACCAGCAATGTACTCAGCAACAGCAACGCTTGCGTCATTACCGGATTGAATAATGATCCCACGCAGCAAATCCTCAAGCCGCACTTCGGTTCCTTCTCGGATAAACATCCGTGAGCCGCCTGTCTTCCACGCTTTGACGCTCACTGGAACTTTGTCATCAAAGCTCGCGCGCCCCTCAGCAATCTCACGCTCAGCAATGTATGCAGTCATCATTTTCGTCAGAGACGCAGGAGGTAATGGCTGATCAGCATTATGTTCAACCAAGACCTCTCCGTTTGTGGCGTCGATCAATAAATATCCGGATGCTTGCAACTTCGGTGCTGCAGGAATCGGTGGTCCATTACCAAGAGCCTCTGTCAACGGCACATTGGCTCCAGCGGTCAAACTGAACATACATGTCAGGGCGATCCAAAATAGACGCACTCTACTCTCCTTGCTTCACTCAATTATTTTGCGATTAATCGCTGCGGGGACCACCCAAGGGCCACCAACTGCTCATAAATTTCGCGTTCAACACTTAAATCTGTTTTTGGCAGAACCTGCACCCGAAATAAACCGGCACCATTTGATTCAATTCGAACAGTTGCGAGTTCGCTCGATACAGCTTCCCGAATTTGATCGGCAACTTTCTGCGCCTGGATCTCGGTCGAGACGGCTGTCACCTGAAAAATAGCCTGCGCTGGCTTTGCCAATGGATTGGCAATTAAGGCGGCATCAGAGGTCGGTACAGTGAGCACTTCATAGCTCACTTGTGCAGTCCCTTTATCAGAGAAGCCAAGGCGCTTGGCAGCCGCCCAAGATAAATCCAGCACTCGGTTTTCTTTAAATGGCCCACGATCATTGACACGCACAACCAAGGATTGGTTATTTTCTAAATTAGTCACACGAATCCATGCTGGAATCGGCATGGTCTTATGAGCCGCCGTGAACTGAAACATATCAAAAGGCTCACCTGAGGAAGTCAGTTGCCCATGAAATTTTCGGCCATACCAACTGGCTGTTCCGATCTCAGAAAAACCTGGGCCAACGGGCGCAATTGTGTAAGTCACACCATCGACCGCATAGGTTTCAGGATTTCCATATTGTGAGAGAGGCTCAGGTTTTGCTTCGGGCTCTGGCAATGAATCCACATCAACCGAGGCAATCAACGGAGGACCATCGGGAACTTCGTCAACAACCGGTGCTTCATCATCAGGCTCTGCGACACCTATCCATTGTTGGACAGATGAACATCCTCCAAGACAGAGAAACGCCAAGACAAGCGCGCTTCGAATCACAAGCCAAGTTCCTTCGCGATGTCTTCAGACAACTGCGTCACTGCCATGGCATACAAAGGCGAACGGTTATAACGGGTAATGACGTAAAAGTTTTTGGTCACCGCCCAGTATTCTTCTCCCTTAGCTCCGTACAACCCAAGCACATCGAGTGGCAAGGAAGACCATGCATCTGGTATGCCCTTGACGCCTTTAGATGCTAATTCTGCCCCAGTATCTTTCACATCGATACGCGACTCCATCCGCTCAACCTGGGCTTTTGCATTAGATACTGGACTTGCGATTCCATAACTCATATCCCATCCATGCTTCGCGAGATAGTTCGCAACAGAACCAATCGCGTCAACGGGGTTATTAATTAAGTCACGGTGTCCATCGTTATCGAAATCGACCGCATAGGCGAGATAGCTTGACGGAATGAACTGACCATAGCCCATTGCTCCCGCGTATGAGCCTTTCAATTCAGTCGCTCTCAGATTTTCTTCTTTGCCGAGTAAAAAGAGAGATTCAAGCTCTCCTAAGAAAAATTTAGCGCGCTTCGGGTAATCAAGACCGAGGGTCGCCAGCGCATCCAGGGCTCTGAAACTCCCCTTATTCTTCCCATAGTAGGTCTCGACTCCGATAATGGCCAAAATCACTTCAACTGGGACACCGAGCTCCGCTTCCGCACGCTCTAAAGTGCTTTGATGCTTTTGATAAAAACTCGCAGCCGCTTTGACACGCGCACTCTTCATAAAGATTGGCCGGTAATCCTTCCATTCTTTTTTCTCAGCGGGGCGGTTCATTGCGTTAATCACTGAGTCCAACCGCTTGGCTTCTGACATCACTTTTAAGACTTCATTTCGATCAAGTCCTTTAGCAGCCAAACGGTCAGCCATCGCTTGAACTTCTGGCCGCTCAGCATAGTTCGCCGATGCCATCGGAACATGCATCCCACACAGACTGACAACTACCGCAATTGCTGGAAATACGCGCATTATGACTCCCCTGAAAGTACCCGTTTAGT
>CAJXTO010000040.1 GCA_913061245.1 uncultured Oceanospirillales bacterium | reverse complement strand
AAGAATGCAGCCAAACGCCACGACATCTCACTCTCTTGGCTTTCGGGCTTAATGCGCTCAGAAAGTTTGTTTATGCACGACATTCGAAGTCCCGCAGGCGCCCTTGGCTTAATGCAGGTGATGCCAAGAACTGGGCGTCAGACAGCAAAAGAGCTGAACCTCAGATGGCGCGGGAATCGGACGCTTATTAACCCGTCGACCAATATTCGGATCGGAAGCTACTACCTCGCTAAACAACTGAATCGATTCGGCCATCCAGCGCTCGCAAGTGCCGCATACAATGCAGGCCCTCATCGCGTGAAACAATGGATGCCCGATAAATCCATGCCAATGGATGTTTGGGTGGCTTCAATCCCATTCACTGAAACCAGAAACTACGTCCAGCGCGTTCTAACCGCGCAAGTTATCTATGAGTGGCGCTATAATGGTGCCATTACGCGACTTGATGAAGTCGCCGCACCTCAAATTACTGGTAAGGAATAACCCATGGATTGGCTTGTCCAACTGGAACAAGGCGCTCTTGCTATTGGCGCTTTCATTGTTCTTTTTTCGTTTGCGCTCTATATCAAGCGGACAGGCGATGCGAAGGCAGTTATCTTTTTCTGGCAAAAGCGCCTCCAATTGACCCGTCAAGAATTCATTGTCAATCGTGTGGGTCTTGGGCTCATGATCATCGGCGTCGTTGTCAGACTGATCTATCACACCTTCTTCATCGGCGGTTAATTATGTCTGAACCAAACTCATCGCCATCTTTTGAGGCAAAACTTGCCGAACTCGAAGCCTTGGTCCGGCAGATGGAACAAGGATCAATGCCACTAGACACGTCACTTGAAGCGTTTGAAAAGGGTGTCCAGCTCGCCAAAGAATGCCACGCCATCCTCGATACTGCCTCGCAAAAAGTCACAGAAATCAAGCAGTCTGGCGAAGAAGCGCCGTTTGATCCGGAGGCCTAAGCGCATTGGATCAGGATTGGCTCGAACAGATTCGCGCGCGGATTGACCAAGCACTTGATGATGCGCTTGGACAGCACCTTGGAGACTCACGACTCTTAGAGGCCGCACGTTACAGCGTGCTTCGCGGCGGTAAGCGTTTGCGTCCGGCTTTGGTGTATGCAGCCGCAGCCGCAGTCGGCGCAAGTCGAGAGGCTGCAGATACCGCAGCCATTTCTGTCGAACTCCTGCACGCCTATTCACTCATTCATGATGATCTTCCAGCGATGGATGATGATGCCCTAAGACGCGGCCAACCGACGACTCACATCGCATTTGATGAGGCGACCGCCATTCTCGCGGGAGATGCTCTACAAGCACTCGCATTCTCAATCCTCGGCGAAGACGATGTCAGAACAGATCACATGCGAGTCAAACAACTCAGACTCCTTGGAGAGGCGGTCGGATTCCGGGGAATGGCTCTTGGCCAGGCGATAGATCTTGAATCCGAGGGCAAAGCGCTCTCTTTAGATGCGTTAAAAGCGATGCACGCGAGAAAAACTGGTGCACTCATTACCGCGAGCGTCCTCATGGGTGCGGCCTGTGGAGAACCATCAGATGCTGACTGGACTGCGCTTACTGAAGCAGGACAGGCGATCGGACTCGCGTTCCAAATCCAAGACGACATCCTCGATGAGACGGCGTCAACAGAGACGCTTGGAAAAACCCAAGGCCGCGACCAAGTCCTCGGAAAATCGACTTTCCCAAGTCTTCTTGGTCTCAAAGCCAGTGAGAAAGAAGCTTATGCATTAGTGGAAATTGCCCACAAAGCCCTTGCGCGCCTCGCAGGAGACACCACCATGTTAGAACAACTGGCGCGATTGAGCGTGGAGCGAACGAATTAATGCCATCCATGAAACTCTTCCACACCATTCCGGGCGAACGCCCGAATATTCCATTATTGGAAGGAATCAACTCGCCTCATGATTTACGCACACTCAATCGTGATCAATTGCGCCAAGTGGCCGATGAGGTCCGCGAATATCTTCTGTACTCAGTCGGTATTTCCGGTGGGCATTTTGGAGCAGGGCTTGGGGTTGTCGAACTGACTGTTGCCTTACATTTTTGCTTAGACACTCCCTTTGATCAGTTGATCTGGGATGTTGGACACCAAGCCTATCCGCATAAGATTCTCACAGGACGCCGTGAACAACTTCCAACTATCCGCAAGGAAGATGGCTTGGCTGCGTTTCCAGACCGAAAAGAAAGTCCATACGATACCTTCGGGGTTGGGCACTCGAGTACGTCAATTAGTGCGGCACTTGGGATGGCTTTGGATGCCAAGCTCAATCAATCGAGCCGCCGTCATGTCGCGGTGATTGGTGACGGTGCGCTGACTGCGGGCCTCGCTTTTGAAGCCTTGAACCATGCGGCAAGTGAAAAAGCCAATATGCTCGTCATATTGAATGACAACGACATGTCAATTTCCAGAAACGTCGGCGGCATTCGTGACTACTTAGCCAAACTACTCTCATCAAAGGCCTACACCCGCAGCCGCGATGAAGCGCGCAAACTTCTTGAGCCTCTACCGCCACTTGCGCAGTTTGCTAAAAAAACAGAAGAACATTTAAAGGGTATGGTCAGTCCAGCGACACTCTTTGAAGAGATCGGGTTTAACTACATTGGGCCCATTGATGGACACGATTTGCAGGGTCTTGTCACAACACTTCAAAACATGAAAGACCTCCCTGGCCCGCAGTTTTTACACGTTGTCACACAAAAGGGATGTGGCTTTGTTCCGGCTGAAGATGATCCGATCAAATACCACGCGATTGGCAAACTCAAGGCAAAGTCCGATTCAGAGGCGACACCCAAACCGACCTATTCAAATATCTTTGGGCAATGGCTCTGCGATATGGCAGAAAGCGACTCAAGGTTGGTTGGGATTACCCCAGCCATGCGCGAAGGGTCTGATCTCATCGAATTCTCTAAGCGATTCCCAGATCGCTACTTTGATGTGGCAATCGCAGAGCAACATGCGGTTTGTCTCGGGGCAGGCTTCGCCACGCAAAATACAAAGCCTGTAGTCGCAATCTACTCGACCTTCTTGCAGCGCGCATACGACCAAGTGATTCATGACGTCTGTGTTCAAGGTTTGGATGTCACTTTCGCAATTGACCGCGCAGGGCTCGTGGGTGAGGACGGCCCAACCCATGCAGGTGTCTATGATTACGCGTTTTTAAGAACGCTGCCTGAAATCATCATTGCCGCACCCTCAAGCGAAGCAGAATGCCGACTCTTGCTCTCAACGTGTTATCAACACCCTGGTCCTGCAGCTGTTAGATATCCGCGCGGTCAGGGACCTGGCGAGCTGCCAGATGCAAGCCTCAATACTGTGGATGTGGGCCGAGCAGTTACTCGCCGCGAAGGCCAGTCAGGCATTGTCATCCTCGCCTTTGGATCACGCGTATTTGAAGCCCTCGAAGCGGCAGAACAACTTGATGCAACTGTCATCGATATGCGTTGGGTCAAACCGATCGATGAGGCCATCTTAGCCAAATATGCAGACACCAAATTGATTGTCACTGTTGAGGAACATCAGCGGATGGGTGGAGCAGGTTCAGCGGTTGGCGAGTATTACGCTGACCAAGGACTGTCAGTCAATTTACTGTGCTTAGGTCTTCCTGATCGATATGAAGCGCATGCCAAACCGGATGCAATGCTATCGCGCGTTGGACTGGATGCGAGTGGCATTCAGGCGGCAATTGAAAAACGACTTAACTGAAGTTTTCAGGCTGACTTAATAAGTGCCCCAACCGATTGAGCTTCGTCTTTAGATAATTCTGATTATGTGGAGTCAGCCCTGTTTCAATGGAATGACGTTTCACCACAGAAATACCAAGGTTCTCAAGTGCTTCAACTTTCTTCGGGTTATTGGTCAAGAGCTCCACTTCACTTACACCAAAATGCGCAAGCATTGGCCCAACAATCGAGTAATCACGCTGATCGGCTGCAAAACCTAATGCCTCGTTGGCATCTACCGTATCAGCACCTTCGTCTTGAAGATGATAGGCACGGATTTTATTCAATAAGCCGATTCCACGACCTTCTTGGCGCAAGTAGAGAATAATTCCCGACCCTTTTGCAGCAACCGCCGCCATCGCGTGCTCAAGTTGAGCGCCACAGTCACAGCGTTGCGAAAACAAGGCATCGCCAGTCAAACACTCCGAATGCACACGGATTAAAACCGGCTGCTCATGGCCAGGATCACCCATAACAAGCGCAACATGCTCTTTTCCAGATTCAGTTTCCCGGAATCCGTGCATGTCGAAAGTTCCCCATTGGGTCGGAAGCTGGCAATTGTCGATGTGTTCGATGGTCATGGTCTTATCCTGAGTGGCCGCTAAGCATACCAAAGACCAGCGCAAGAATAAGAACATATCCGCCGGCTGCAACATCATCCATCAAGACACCCCAGGCGCCTGGGATCTTCCGCTCGCACCACGATACGAGCAAAGGCTTTGCAATATCGAAAACGCGAAACCCAACAAAACCGATTAAAAGACCAATCCATACAGAGAATTGAGTAAAGGTATTGAGACCATAAGCAGCCAACCACATGCCAGCCCACTCATCGATCACAATTTGCCCATGATCTGGCTCACCAAGCCTGCGTCCAGCTTCAGGAATACTCCAGATCGATAGCGCACAAAGAACAGCAAATCCACTAGCCCACACCGCAAAGGATGCATCCCAAACGAGTACAAGTAATGGAAGAACGCCCAATGTGCCTGTGGTCCCCGGTGCCTTCGGCGACAGACCACTACCAAGACCCACAGCAATCCAAAATTTGAGTTGATTCATCGGCCGTGATCCCATCCAAGTTGCCATGAGTCAGGAAGTGGTTTCCCATCCAACAAGATCCGTTCGGATTCGCCTTTCACAACCATTCCAATGCGGCGACCGCCTTCGGGAACTTTGAGCCCCGCTGGAATGGAGGCCAAAAGACAATAATCATCACCCCCTGTTAGCGCATATTCCATGGCCCGCTCCTGCCCAAAACGTTCCACCAAATCTTCACACAGCGGAATAAACTTGGACTGTAGTTTCACGCTTGCCGAACCAACAGCTTGATCCAGCACATGCGATAAGTCCTGACATAAGCCATCTGAAATATCGATCATCGCGCTTGCCGTCCCGCGCAAGGATACACCTGCACCCAACTGTGGCTCAGGTCTCCAATAGCGCTCTGCCCAGAGCTCATGATCGGACTCCTGCCCATCCAACACATCTAAATACGCACGAGCGCCACCTAAGTCCGGTCCGAATAGCCAGAGATCATCGCCTGCCTTCAATCCAGATCGTGTAACCGCTGATCCTTTAGGAACACGACCGATGACGGTGATATGTGCACTGAGAGGCCCTTTGGTGGTATCTCCACCAATCAAATCCACACCAAAACGAACGCATAATTGGTGAAATCGATTGGCAAAGTGATCCACCCAACCAGGCTCTAGGCTGGGCAATGTCAGTGATAAAAGCACATATTGAGGCTCAGCACCCATGGCGGCCAGATCACTCAATCCACGACCCAGAAGCCGTGCTGCAAATCCATCAGGAGGACACATTTCTGGAACATGACGACCAGCAATCACTGAGTCGACTGAGAGCACCGTTTCAAAATCACTGTGCTGAGACACAACAGCTGCATCATCGCCATTGCCGAGAATGACAGAAGGATCGAGCGGATCCCTCTGAAAATAAGTTCGAATCAGCTCAAACTCGTTCACGAGACCCGAGAGCCTGAACCTCAATTGCACGCGCGTCGGAAGCGATTTGATCAAGCACGCCGTTCACGAACTTGTGACCGTCTGTGGCGCCGAACTTTTTACTTAACGCAACAGCCTCAGAAATCACAACTTTAAAAGGGATATCGATCCGCGCGGACAGCTCATAAGCGCCTAACAACAAGATATTTCGTTCGATTGGAGTGAGTTCAGAAAACTCTCGAGACAGATGCGGCTTCAACAAATCCACTAAATCTTGGTGTGTCGTATCAATCGCGGTCAGTGCATCATGGAAAAACGTAATATCGGCACGCTTTAAATCGTTATCTGCACGAAACATGGCAGCAACCTGAGTCATCGGATACCCAGACAGCTCCCATTGGTAGAGCGCTTGAATGACAGCTTCACGCGCTCGATGGCGCTGTGATGCTGTCGGCTGAACTGGAGAGACTTCACTCACTGATTTGTCTCAGAACAGACACCATCTCGATCGCTACCAAAGCCGCTTCAGCACCTTTGTTGCCAGCCTTGGTGCCAGCGCGCTCAATTGCTTGCTCAATGGTATCGACAGTCAAAACACCAAATGTACAAGGAACACCCGTATCCATCTGCACTTTGTTCAATCCACTGGCTGATTCACCTGCGACATAATCAAAGTGTGGTGTTGAACCGCGGATCACAGCACCCAATGCAATGATTGCATCGACATCACCTTTTTCAGCGACCGCCTGAGCGGCCAATGGGATCTCATAGGCGCCAGGAACGCGCACCACTGTGATGTTGTCTTCATCCACGCCGTGACGAACGAGCGCATCGACAGCACCCTCAACCAGCGAATCAACAACAAACTGGTTAAAACGTCCCACTACAATGGCATAGCGGCCGTCAGCGTTTGTGTATTGTCCTTCAATCATTTGCATGGGTTTACCCCTCGTATTCCACATATTCCACAACCTCGAGATCAAACCCTGAGATTGCGCTGAATTTCATTGGCGTCGATAACAGACGCATTTTACCAACATTCGCGTGTTTTAAGATTTGCGAACCCGTCCCAACAGTCAGGTATGGTACGAGTCGTGTACCAGGCTTCGGCAAGGTATCACCAACGTATTGAGCCAGTCTTTCTTCAATCGGTTCATCGCCGCGATTCTCCAAAATCACGACAACACCTTCACCAGCCTCAGCCACCATCTTAAGTGCCTGAGGCAATGGCCAACTCCCACGTCCCTGCCAAGACACTTGGACCAGATCTCGAAGCGTGTCAGGTACATGCACCCGAACCAAACACGGACGATCAGGCGTCGGCTCACCTTTAATGAGACACACATGCGTCCCACCTAGAATCTGATCTTGGAACATCTGCAAACGGAAAGGCCCGAATTCTGTTTCGATCGCCTCTTCGCGTACCATTTCGATAGTGGTCTCTGTGGTTGCCCGATACTGAATCAGATCAGCAATCGTTCCAATGGAAATCCCATGCTGCTCGGCAAAAGCTTCCAATTCCGGACGACGAGCCATGGAACCGTCATCATTCATGATTTCGCAAATCACAGCCGCAGGCTCAAGACCTGCAAGACGAGCCAAATCACAGCCTGCCTCAGTGTGACCGGCACGCATTAGTACGCCACCAGGGCGCGCCTGCACAGGGAAGATATGTCCTGGTTGCACCAGATCCGTTGGTTTTGCATTGGCTGCAACGGCCGCTTGCACGGTCCGCGCTCGATCCGCCGCGCTGATACCGGTCGTAACGCCTTCAGCTGCCTCAATACTCACAGTAAAGGCTGTCTTATGTCGCTCAGTGTTCTCGACCACCATGGGTGGGAGACCAAGCTGTTTACAGCGTGATTCTGTCAGCGTCAGACAAATCAAACCGCGCGCATGACGTGCCATGAAGTTAATGTGCTCAGGCGTACAATGCGCACCAGCCAGAACCAGATCACCCTCATTTTCGCGATCTTCGTCATCCATCAGGATGACCATCTTCCCAGCACGGATATCTGCAATTAAGGTCTCGACAGATGCCAAAGCCATATTAAGCGTGCGTCCTTAGTGTCCAATCCAGTCGAAGATCCTCACCCACTTCTCGGATCTCCCGAATAAAAATCTCTGGCGCATCAGCCAGTTGTGCGGGGGCGACATCATACAGGGATCGCGCGGCCTGCCCAAGGAGTTTTGGCGCAAGATAGAGAACACCCTGATCCACGAGACCTTCAGAAATACACTGACCAATTAATCGAGGACCTGACTCAACCAACACTTCATTGATCGATCGATTGGCGAGCTCAGACATCACAGCACGTAGATCAACTCGGTCATTGGTAAGCGGTGCGACCCATTGCTCGATTCGACCACAACGCAATTGCGGATGGTCGATAGAACGTCCAGTAATCCATAAAATTGGGCCCTCTTCGTCAAATAATGCCCCTGTTTCAGGAAGGCGCCCTCGCGTATCAAGAATGACTCGTAAAGGCTGAGCAACATGAAGCCCTTCTGGGACTTCGATCCCCGCTTCTTGGTAACGAACCGTCATCCTCGGATTATCAACCAGTACCGTGTCCACCCCAGTCACGATGGCTTGGCACCTTCCACGCAAACGCTGCACATCTTTCCGCGCTTCAGGACCTGTAATCCATTGCGACTCGCCATCAGCCATCGCAATCTTGCCATCGATGCTGGAAGCCGACTTCACCCAAATAAATGGAAGTGATCGAGTCATCCGTGAAACGAAACCTGGGTTTAATTGCTCAGCCTCTCGCGCATACAAACCAACAGCAACATCGATTCCCGCATCTTGAAGCTTCTGAATACCCTGCCCGGCAACGAGCGGATTGGGATCAACCATCGCGACGACGACACGGCGAACACCTGCATCAATCAGCGCATCCGCGCATGGCCCCGTCTTACCGACATGCGAACAGGGCTCTAAAGTCACAACACAGGTCGATCCATGAAGTGTTGATGAGCCAGCTGCCCGAATTGCTTCAATTTCAGCATGCGGTAATCCAGGCGCCTTGTGAAACCCTTCAGAAATAATCTCATCATCACGGATAAAGCACGCACCAACACGAGGGTTTTCACCTGTGGAATAAAGACCCTGTGTCGCAATCAACAACGCACGGCGCATGGCCAAACGTTCGAGATCTGAGAACTCAGTCATCCGATAACTTCTCAATCTCACCGATGAATTCAGTGACATCCCCAAAGCTTCGATACACTGAAGCAAAGCGAACATAAGCGACCTGATCGAGCGCTTTCAATTCACGCATGACGTGATCACCGATACGACGCGATTCAATCTCTTTATCTGATTCTGACTGCAGTGCGCGTTTAATCCGTTGGATGCACGCATCAATTTGCACTGTACTCACTGGGCGCTTCTCGAGCGCGCGCGTCAGACCTCGACGTAATTTGTCTTCATCAAAGTTTTCGCGTTGTCCGTTACTCTTCACAATTCGAGGCATCACAAGTTCTGCACTCTCATACGTTGAGAATCGCTGATCACAGTCAGGACACACACGGCGGCGTCTGATTTGTGAACCCTCGGCATGCAGTCTTGAATCAATCACCTTCGTATCTAAGGCTTGGCAAAAGGGACAGCGCATTACACTCGCTCCTCATAAGCACGCGATACTTGAAGTGCACCGCGTCGATTTTGTAAGTCATACAGCAACACGCCAGTCGCCACACTTACATTTAAACTCTCGATATGTCCTGACATCGGAATCGCGACCAGCGCATCACAGACTTCGCGCGTCAGACGCCGCAAACCGCCACCCTCTGAGCCCATCACCAATGCCATCGGACCATGATGAGATGCCTCATCGAGGCCAACTGTCGACTCTCCAGCAGCACCAACAACCCAAAAGCCATCTTGCTGAAGCCCACGCAAACACCGAGCAAGATTCGTGACCTTGACCACTGGAATCAACTCGCTGGCCCCAGATGATGTTTTGCGTGCGACCTGATTTAAAGGGGCTGCATTATCTTTCGGGACAATGACACAAGCCGCCCCAAAGGCTTCGGCAGACCGCAAACAGGCGCCAAAATTATGTGGATCAGTGACACCATCAAGAACCAACACTAGGGGATTTTCTAACCCATCGAGAATGATCGGTAAGGCATTTTCAGGTTCCATCTCACGCGGTTTAGTAAACGCCATCACACCCTGGTGATTGGTATCACTTGAAACAGCATCATCGAAATCACGCGATGCAACGTCGATCACACGAACACCTTGTGACTTAGCCATTGCCACTAGCTCTTTCAATCGATGCTCATTTGCGCCATCGCGAATCCAGATTTCAGACACGCGCGCTTGGGCAAGCACAACGCGAACCGGATGAACTCCAGCAATCGCAACCTGACCAGGAGCTTCCTGCTTTTTCGGTTGTCTGCGCCTTTGTTGACTCATCGGCGTTTTTTCCCAGATTTTTTCGAACGATCTTTAGGTTTACCCTTTCCTGGAATGTTGCCTTCCTTTAAACGCGAACGAACACTTGATTTACGCGGCCGTCCAACAGGGCCATTCCCTGCTAAGGCAAAATCAATTCGACGGGCCTCTAAATCAACACGCGCAACTTTGACCCGGACAGAGTCTGCTAACCGGAAGACTTGATGCGTTCGCTCACCGGTTAGCGTGTGTTGCTGCTCACTAAACACCCAGTAATCAGGTGGCAACTGCGTGACGTGAACCATCCCTTCAACAAAGAGTTCATCAAGCAAAATAAAGAGACCAAATCCAGCAACACCGGTGATCGTCCCTTGATACTCTTCACCTAATTTTTCACGCATGAACTGGCATTTCAGCCACTGCCCAACATCACGACTCGCCTCATCGGCACGACGCTCAGTCATTGAGCAATGTTCACCCAAACCAACCATACGCTGCATGTCTGGAAGACCATCTCTAACAAGCTTGCCTGGATCGTCCTGAGCGCCTGTCTGCACGATACGCTTCAGCAACCTGTGAACTGTTAAATCGGGGTAGCGACGAATCGGCGATGTGAAATGGGTGTAGTGATCATAGGACAACCCAAAATGTCCGATGTCTGGATCAGGCGCGTATTTCGCCTGTTGCATGGACCGCAGAATCATCGCTTGAATCAATGGAAAATCTGGACGCGCATGGGCTTGCTCAAGAAGCGCCTGGTAATCCGATGGCTCTGGTTTCTCGCCGCCACCCAAGCCAAGTGCCATCGAACCCAAGAACTGCCGAAGTGCAGCCAATCGCTCATCACTTGGTCCTTCATGAATACGATACAAAGTCGGGAGCTTGAACTTCTTCAAACAACGAGCCGCGGCTACGTTGGCTGCCAACATACATTCTTCAATGAGCTTATGCGCTTCCAAACGCTCGCGAGGGACAACACCACTGATCTTGCCGTTCTCATCGAAACTAAATTTCGGCTCCACTGAATCGAAATCCAATGCACCCCGGTCTTCGCGTGC